>NZ_RZTO01000807.1:0-2716 GCF_003997225.1 Mesorhizobium sp. M2C.T.Ca.TU.002.02.1.1 | reverse complement strand
AGCACCCGCGCCGGCGCCGAAATCGGCGAGCCGGCCGGAAAAGCCGGACGGCACGGCGGCCGCCAGCATCATGGCGTCCATGCCGGCGCGATGACCGCCCCGGCTCGGCTGCACCAGCCAGAAGCGCCCGCGATGGAAGGCATCGACCGTGTGCGCCGGCGTATCTGGGGTGGTTGTCGCTGCCATTATTTCTGGCGGATCTCGTTTTCGATGCCGGCATCCTTGAGGATGCGGCGCGCCACGTCGGCCTTGTCGGCGTCGACCATGACACGCTTCTGCAAAAGGCCGATCGACCCTTCGAGCACGCTCATATTCTGGTCGGCGACGAAACAGGCGATGCCGGCGTCGCGCATCAGCGATTCGACAAAGGAGATGACGACGGCGTCATTGGTGCGGACAAGCTCGATCATGGAACGAAAATCGCAGGTTGCGGCGTTCGTGTAAACGTGGGAGCGACCCGCGCGCCAACAGCCGCGCCAATTCGCCTCTTGCCGTGCCCGGTTGTACCGACCTAGAGTCGGAACGGGATTAAGGGTGCCGTCGTGCGCGTTAAGTCGCGCGCGTTATATAGACGGGAGTTGTCGTGGTGGGTGTCGTTCTCAACATCGAAGGCAAGCGGGAACCCGCTTCCATCAAGGATTTGATCGATCTGACGGCCGCCGACATGGGGCGTGTCAACGAGCTGATCCTGTCCAAGGCCGGCTCCGACGTCGAGATGATCCCGGAGATCGCCAACCACCTGATCTCCTCGGGCGGCAAGCGGCTGAGGCCCATGCTGACGCTGGCCGCCGCGCAGATGTTCGGCTATTCCGGCGAAGGCCATGTCAAGCTCGCCACAGCCGTCGAGTTCATGCACACCGCGACGCTTCTCCATGACGACGTGGTCGACGAGAGCGCGCTGCGCCGCGGCAAGAAGACGGCGCGCATGATCTGGGGCAACCAGGCGAGCGTGCTGGTCGGCGATTTCCTGCTCGGCCAGGCCTTCCGCATGATGGTCGAGGTCGGGTCGCTGGAAGCCCTCGACATCCTGTCGAGCGCCGCTTCCATCATCGCCGAGGGCGAGGTGATGCAGCTTGCCGCGGCCAAGAACCTCGACACCACTGAGGACGAGCATTTCGCCGTCATCAAGGCCAAGACCGCGGCGCTGTTCTCGGCCGCGGCCGAGGTGGGGCCGGTGATCGCGCTCGCCTCGCGCACCGACCGCGCGGCATTGCGCTCCTACGGCATGAATCTCGGCCTTGCCTTCCAGCTCATCGACGATGCGTTGGACTATGGCGGATCGAGCAAGGATCTCGGCAAGAATGTCGGCGACGATTTCCGCGAGGGCAAGGTGACGCTGCCGGTGATCCTTGCCTACCGGCGCGGCACCAAGGCCGAGCGCAGCTTCTGGAAGCGCGCCATCGAGGAAAACGTCACCGACGATGCCGGACTCGAAAAGGCGATCGGCCTGATGGCCCGCCATGGCGCCATCGCCGACACGATCGGCCGCGCCCGCCATTTCGGCGAGATCGCCCGCGACGCGCTGGCGCCGCTGGAGGCGACGCCGCAGAAGTCGGCCTTGATCGACGTCATCGATTTCTGCATCAGCCGGGTGAGCTGAGCCTGCTGGTCTCTCTGCGCTTGCCTGGCATCCTCCGGGCAGGGCGCTTGTGAATCCCGCGCCGGCCGTCTCGACAAAGGGCGGCCCGGCAAATTATCTATAAAATATGGCCAGCACAGAAGACACGATCGCCGTCCGCATCAGCAAGGAACTGGCGGACCGCATCATTTCGGGCGCGATCGAGCCTGGATCGCGGCTGCGCCAGGATCATGTCGCCGAGGAATTCAACACCAGCCATGTTCCGGTGCGCGAGGCCTTCCGGCGCCTTGAAGCGCAAGGGTTGGCGATCAGCGAGCCCCGGCGCGGCGTGCGCGTCGCCTCTTTCGATCTCCGCGAGGTGAGGGAGGTGGCCGAGATGCGCGCCGCGCTCGAAGTCTTGGCGCTGCGCCATGCCGCGCCGCATCTGACGGCGTCGATCCTGGACCAGGCCGAGGAGGCGACCAAGGCCGGCGACAAATCCCGCGACGTGCGCTCCTGGGAAGAGGCCAACCGCACCTTCCACCGGCTGATCCTGGCGCCCTGCAACATGCCGCGCCTGCTCTCCACCATCGACGACCTGCACGCGGCGAGCGCGCGCTTCCTGTTTGCGGCCTGGCGCTCGGAATGGGAAACCCGTACCGACCAGGATCACCGCGCGATCCTGGGAGCGCTGAGGCAAGGCAACACCGAATCCGCCGCCGCGACGCTCGGCCGCCACGTGCAGTGGATCGGCCAGAAGCCGGTCAGGACCGCCTCCGGCAAGACCCGAGAGGCTTTCGCCATCGTGGGGTAATGTTAGCTCGACCTCCATGCGGTCGTCATTCCAGGGCGGAGCAAGGAGCGAAGCGACGCGCGCAGACCCTGGAATCCATGCCGTTACGTCGAGGCTTTGCAGCGGTGCAGAACGACCTTGTTCTGCACCGCTTTTGCCATTCGGCCAAGGTCACGGAATTCTCGGACCTCCGCGTCCGCTTCGCTCCCGCTCCGCCCGTGGATGACGAACCTGCGGGCTTGCCATCGTCGCGAAAATATGGATTCGATAATAGATGAAGGTCAAAAATTATCTATAATTTACTCGAACCAGGGAAGACACCGTGACCAACGCAGCCATTTCGACCCCAAAACCCTCCTTCAGCC
>NZ_RZTO01000806.1:0-2721 GCF_003997225.1 Mesorhizobium sp. M2C.T.Ca.TU.002.02.1.1 | reverse complement strand
GCCGAGATCGGCGCCCCGGTGATTTTCGACGCCACCCATTCCGTCCAGCAGCCGGGCGGGCAGGGCGGCTCGTCGGGCGGCGAACGGCGCTTCGTCGCAACGCTGGCGCGCGCGGCGGTTGCCGTTGGCGTTGCCGGCGTCTTCATCGAGACCCATCAGGATCCCGACAATTCGACGTCTTCGGACGGCCCCAACATGGTGCCTCTCAAGGACATGCCGGCCCTGCTGGAAACGCTCATGGCCTTCGACCGTATCGCCAAGGGACACTGACTGCGGCGACGGACCTCGATCCTGCGCCGGCTTGTGGTTGCACCGAGCCGGGGCTACGCTCGTTTTCGTAACTGAGCGTCTTGGCAGGAGGAAGCCATGTCCGTTGCCCGCGTTACCGAAATCACGTCGTCTTCCAAGAAGAGCTTTCAGGATGCCATCGAGAAGGGCATCGCGCGCGCCGCAAAGACCCTGAAAAACGTCGAAGGCGCCTGGATCCAGGACCAGAAGATTGTCGTCGAGGACGGCAAGATCGCTGCCTACCGGGTCAACATGAAAGTCACCTTCATCCTCACCGACAGCTGAGCAGGTCGTCGGGAACCTTAGCGCGCTCCTCTCATTGTCAATACAGGCATTCAACCGAGAGGAGCACCACCATGACCACCCCGTCCGGGCACACTGAAGCCATTGCCGCCTCGCGCGTCATCGGCACGTCTGTCTATAACAGCGAAGGCAAGAGCATCGGCAGCATCGAGGACGTGATGCTCGACAAGATGTCGAACGGCATCATGTTCGCCGTGATCGGCTTCGGCGGTTTCCTTGGCGTGGGCGAGAAGTACCACGCCGTCCCGTGGGCGACCCTCGACTATGACGAGGATCAAGGCGGCTATGTCGTACCATTCACCAAGGAGCAGCTGCAGGCCGCGCCCGCATACTCGATCAAGGAACTGACTGGCGCCGACGGCGAAGCCGCGCGCGACGCTTCATTCCAGTATTACCATGTGAAGCCCTATTGGCATTGATCGCTTGATCGGCGCGCTGGAAGCGAAAGGCCCCCGACAATAGAGCCGGGGGCCTTTGACGTCTAAACTATTCCGCCGCGCCGAGAGTCGATAGCTCTACCGAACTCTGCTGGGGCTTCTGATCGTCGCATGACGTCAGGAACGCCGCCGTGATCAGGAACAAACTCACGATACCGCTTAACTGGGACATGGCGAAACTCCTCCTGTTTCGCCCCGCGCGAACGCGACCATAGATGAGAAGGCCGCACGACGCGCATGACTTATGATGACAGAAATTTGCGCTTCGTGAATCCCGCCCGCGGCAATAATTGCGGCGCCGCCGATTGCCTTTTCTTCCGCTTTGGCTAAGAGGGGCGCGACGCTTCAATCGATCAATCGGGGACATCGCAAATGACCGCCATCATCGACATTGTCGGGCGTGAAATCCTGGACAGCCGTGGCAATCCGACCGTCGAGGTCGATGTGGTGCTGGAGGACGGCTCGATGGGCCGCGCCGCGGTGCCCTCGGGCGCCTCGACCGGCGCGCATGAGGCGGTAGAAGTGCGCGACGGCGGACCACGTTATCTCGGCAAGGGCGTCCAGCGCGCGGTCGAGGCCGTGAACGGCGAGCTGTTCGAGGCGATCGGCGGCATGGAAGCCGAGAACCAGATCCATATCGACCAGACGATGATCGAGCTCGACGGCACCCCGAACAAGAGCCGCCTCGGCGCCAATGCCATCCTCGGCGTGTCGCTGGCCGTCGCCAAGGCCGCGGCCGAGGCCGCTGGCTTGCCGCTCTACCGCTATGTGGGCGGCACCAAGGCGCACATCCTGCCGGTGCCGATGATGAACATCATCAATGGCGGCGCCCATGCCGACAACCCGATCGACTTCCAGGAATTCATGATCCTGCCCGTCGGCGCGCCGACGCTGCGCGATGGCGTGCGCTGGGGCTCGGAGATTTTCCATACGCTGCGCAAGAAGCTCAAGGACGCCGGCCACAACACCAATGTCGGCGACGAGGGCGGCTTCGCCCCCAACCTGAAGAGCGCGCCGGCGGCGCTCGATTTCATCATGGAATCGATCGAGAAGGCCGGCTTCAAGCCGGGCGAGGACGTGGCGCTTGGCCTCGACTGCGCGGCGACCGAGTTCTTCAAGGACGGCAATTATGTCTATGAAGGCGAGAAGAAGACCCGCGATCCCAAGGCGCAGGCCAAGTATCTCGCCAAGCTGGCTGCCGACTATCCGATCATCACCATCGAGGACGGCCTTGCCGAGGACGACTGGGAAGGTTGGAAGATCCTGACCGACCTGATCGGCAAGAAGGTTCAGCTCGTCGGCGACGACCTCTTCGTCACCAACACGGCTCGGCTGCGCGACGGCATCCGCATGGGCGTCGCCAATTCGATCCTGGTCAAGGTCAACCAGATCGGCTCCTTGACCGAGACGCTTGACGCGGTCGAGACCGCGCACAAGGCGGCCTACACCGCGGTCATGTCGCACCGTTCGGGCGAGACCGAGGATTCGACCATCGCCGACCTCGCGGTCGCCACCAATTGCGGACAGATCAAGACCGGCTCCCTGTCGCGTTCGGACCGCATGGCCAAATACAACCAGCTCATCCGTATCGAGGAAGAGCTCGGCAAACAGGCGCGCTACGCCGGCAAGTCGGTGGTCAAAGGCTGATCCAGCCTGTTCTGACGATCCTAAAAAAGGGCGGGCATTCCCGCCC
>NZ_RZTO01000805.1:0-2728 GCF_003997225.1 Mesorhizobium sp. M2C.T.Ca.TU.002.02.1.1 | reverse complement strand
GCCGAGAACCGCACGACCGGCGCTTTCATCCTGATCGATCGCATCACCAACGCCACCGTCGGCGCCGGCATGATCCTGCATTCGCTGCGCCGTGCCGAAAACATCCACTGGCAGTCGCTCGATGTCGGCAAGCGCGGCCGTTCCGATCTGAAGAACCAGCGCCCGGCGGTGTTCTGGTTCACCGGGCTCTCCGGCTCCGGCAAGTCGACCATCGCCAACCTGTTCGAGAAGAAGCTGTTCGCGTCCGGGCGCCACACTTATATCCTCGACGGCGATAATGTCCGCCACGGCCTCAACCGCGATCTCGGCTTCACCGACGCCGACCGCGTGGAGAACATCCGCCGCGTCGCCGAGGTGGCCAAGCTGATGGCCGATGCCGGACTGATCGTCATCGTCTCCTTTATCTCGCCCTTCAGCGCAGAGCGGCGCATGGCGCGCGAGCTGATGGCCGAGGGCGAATTCGTCGAGGTCTTCGTCGACACGCCGTTCGAGGAATGCGCGCGCCGCGATCCGAAAGGCCTTTACGCGCGCGCTCTGAGCGGCGAGATCAAGAATTTCACCGGCGTCGATTCTCCCTATGAGGCGCCACAGAATCCGGAAATCCATCTCAAGACCCTCGGCAGGAGCCCGCAGGAAATGGCGGAAGCCCTGGAACACTGGCTGACCGAGCGCGACATTGCCGAGGAGCAGTATGACAATGGCGGCGGCATCTGACGACGAGGCGATGCTGGGCGTCTTCGAGCGCCTGGCGCTGGAAGCGGGGCGCGAGGTGATGCGCGTCTTCCACGAAGGCGGCGCCGTCGACAGCAAGGCGGACTCTTCGCCGGTCACGGAAGCCGATCGCGAAAGCGAGAAGATCATCCTGGCCGGCCTGCGCGCCGCCTATCCGGATATCCCATGTGTGGCCGAGGAGGAGGTTGCGGCAGGCGTCGCGACGCCCGACCTCGACGGCGCCTTCTTCCTGATCGATCCGCTCGACGGCACCAAGGAATTCGTCAACCGCCGCACCGATTTCACCGTCAACATCGCGCTCGTCCGTCACGGCGTGCCTGAAGTCGGCGTCGTGTTCGCGCCTTGCACCGGGCGCTTCTTCAATGGACGGCCGGGCAAGGCCGAGGCGCTGGAGGTCGATGCCGATTATCGCATCACCGAACGTCGGCCGATCGCCGTGCGGGCAGGGGGCACGCCGCTCGCCGTCGTCGCCAGCCGCTCGCACAACACGCCCGAGACCGAGGAATTCATCCGCGATCTCGGCGCGGCTGAGATCGTCTCGGTCGGTTCATCGCTGAAATTCTGCCTGCTTGCCGCGGCGGAAGCCGACGTCTATCCGCGCTTCGGCCGCACCATGGAGTGGGACACGGCCGCGGGCGACGCGGTGCTGCGCGCCGCCGGCGGCATGACGCGCACCCTGGACGGCCAGCCGCTCGTCTACGGCAAGCGCAACCAGGCGAGTGACAGCGATTTCGCCAACCCGCATTTCATTGCGACGGGGAAGGGCGCGTAATCGCAGCGTTGCCAATGTAGACGCCGGCGCGAGGCCCCCCTCTCTGTCCTGCCGGACATCTCCCCCTCGAGGGGGGAGATTGGCAGCTTCAGCGCTCAGCGAATTCTTTCAACGTTGAAGGTTGGCGAAAGCCCGCGTGACATCTCATCTCCCCCCTTGCGGGGGAGATGCCCGACAGGGCAGAGGGGGTGCTGTCCCGCCGGCCTCTCGGCTTTACGCCGCCGCGACATGCGCCGAGTTCGAGCCGATGTAATTGCGGATCGTCTCTATGATGCGGTCCTGGTCGGCCTCGCTCAAATACGCGTGCATCGGCAGGCAGAGGATCTGCTTCGGCAGCTCTTCCGAGACGGCAAGGCCGGTCGGCGTGCGCGGATAGCCCTTGTACGCGACCTGCTCGTGCAGCGGCTTCACGTAATAGATCACCGACGGGATGCCCTTTTCGCCGAGATGCGCTTTCAGCCCGTCGCGCTTCGGCGTCTCGATCGCGTACTGCGCCCAGGCTGAGCGGCCGTGGCCAAGATTGCGCGACGCCTTGACGATGTCGCCGAGGCCCTTGGCATAGCGGTCCGCCACCACCTGCCTGGCCACCATCTCCTCTTCGAGGATGGCGAGCTTCTCGATCAGGATCGCCGCCTGCAGCGTGTCGAGGCGCGAATTGATGCCGACGCGGACATTGTCATATTGCGTCTCGCCCTTGCCGTGGAAGGCGAAGGAACGGAGCTTGTCGGCCAGCGCGCCGTCATTGGTGAACATCGCGCCGCCGTCGCCGTAGCAACCGAGGGGCTTGGCAGGATAAAAGCTGGTCGAGCCGACATGGCCGAATGCGCCGCACATCTTGGCGTCGGCGGAACCGCCCATCGACTGCGCGGCGTCTTCGATCACAAGGAGGTTCTCGCGCTTTGCGATCGCCATGATCGCCTCATAGTCGGCGGCAAGGCCGAACAAGTCGACCGGGATGATCGCCTTCGGCTTCAGTCTTCCTTCCTTCTTGATCATGTCGATCGCCGCCTCGAGGCTGGCGATGTCGATGTTGTAGGTATCACGGTCGACGTCGACGAAGACCGGCTCGGCCTTGGCCAGCGCCACCACCTCGGCGGTGGCTGCGAAGGTGAAGCTCGGCACGAACACCGCATCCCCCGGGCCGATGCCGGCGGCAAACAGCGGCAGGAGCAGCGCGTCGGTGCCGTTGGCGCAGGCGACCACATGCTTGACGCCGACATAGGC
>NZ_RZTO01000804.1:0-2731 GCF_003997225.1 Mesorhizobium sp. M2C.T.Ca.TU.002.02.1.1 | reverse complement strand
ACCATGGCGTCGGGATAGCGTTCGCGCAGCCGGGCGGTGATCAGCCTTTCGGCATTGACGTCCGCCTCGGTGACGAGGTCGGCGGCGGACGTCTTCTGGCGCACGTCGCCCTCGCCCAGCCGGCGGAAGCGCGGCATGATTTCAGTCCTGGCGGCGTCTGCAAGAAGCTCGGCCAGCCAGTCGATCGAACGGTCGTCAAATTTCATCTGATGTTTCTTGTCCCAGGCTGGCGTCGAGCCCCGCAAAGTCGAACAGCTTCCTGTCCAGGAGATGCGAGGGCCTTACATTGGTCATGGCGCGGATCATCGTGTCCTTGCGGCCCGGCATGCGCTTCTCGATGTCGTCGAGCATCGCCTTCATGGCGTTGCGCTGCAGCCCTTCCTGGCTGCCGCAGAGGTCACATGGGATGATCGGGAATTTCATCGCGTTGGCGAATTTCTCGAGGTCGGCTTCAGCACTATAGGCAAGCGGCCGCAGCACCATGACGTCGCCCTCGTCATTGAGGAGCTTGGGCGGCATGGCGGCGAGACGCCCGCCATGGAACAGGTTCATAAAGAAGGTTTCGAGTATGTCCTCGCGGTGATGGCCAAGCACCAGCGCCGAACACCCCTCCTCGCGCGCGATTCGGTAGAGGTGGCCGCGCCGCAGCCGCGAGCAGAGCGAGCAATAGGTGCTGCCCTCCGGCAATTTGTCGGTCACCACCGAGTAGGTGTCCTGGCATTCGATGCGGTGCGCGATGCCGTTGGCGTTGAGATAATCGGGCAGGATGTGCTTCGGGAAATTCGGCTGGCCCTGGTCGAGGTTGCAGGCGAGCAGCTCCACCGGCAGCAGGCCGCGCCATTTGAGGTCGAGCAGAAGCGCCAGCAACCCGTAGGAATCCTTGCCGCCTGAAAGCGCCACCAGCCAACGTTCGCCGGGTTTGACCATGGCGAAATCCTCGATCGCTTGACGGGTGAGCCTCAACAGCCGCTTACGCAGCTTGTTGAACTCGACCGAGGCCGGCACGTCGCGGAACAGCGGATGAAAGCCGCCTTCGGCATCGTCGTCGATAGGCTCGAGTGATTTGAGGTCTGGCAACATATTCATGGCGCCGGCTCCGCGTTGTCAGCGCTCGGCTTTAGAGCATTTTGCAGCCGAGTGGAATCACATGGCGTCGCATAAATGCGGCCAAAGTGAATAGCCCTGACCGTCAAAGAAAAGGCCGCCTCGAGAGGCGGCCTTTGGATGCTGCGGCTGATCCAGTTCGATCAGCGCGAGTAGAATTCGACGACCAGGTTCGGTTCCATCTGCACGGCGAAGGGAACGTCCGACAGGCCCGGAACGCGCGCGAAGGTCGCGGTCATCTTGTTGTGGTCGGCTTCGATGTAGTCCGGCACGTCGCGCTCGGCGAGAGCGACCGATTCCAGAACGATGACGAGCTGCTTCGACTTCTCGCGCACCTCGATGACATCGCCCGGCTTGCAGCGATACGAACCGATGTTGGTGCGCTTGCCGTTGACGTTGACATGGCCGTGGTTGACGAACTGACGGGCCGCGAAGATCGTCGGCACGAACTTGGCGCGATAGACGATCGCGTCGAGGCGCGACTCCAGCAGGCCGATCAGGTTCTCGGAGGTGTCGCCCTTGCGGCGGTTGGCCTCTTCATAGACCTTGCGGAACTGCTTTTCCGAAACGTCGCCATAGTGACCCTTCAGCTTCTGCTTGGCGCGCAGCTGCAGGCCGAAGTCGGAAAGCTTGCCCTTGCGGCGCTGGCCGTGCTGGCCGGGGCCGTATTCACGCTTGTTGACCGGGGACTTCGGGCGGCCCCAGATGTTTTCGCCGAGACGGCGGTCGATCTTGTATTTCGCGGATTCGCGCTTGCTCATCGCATTCCCTTTCAAAACAATATACCCGGAACCCCATGGCTCCGGGCGAAGGAAACGCGCCCTCCTCTGGCCTCCGTTTTCGAGACCTGACAGGGTTTCCCACGCAAAGCGACGGAAAACCCACGGGACACGTCAAAAGAAACCACCGGGCGTCGCCACCCGGTGTTGGTGGGCCTGTTAAACACAGATTTAACCGCTGTCAAGCTTGTGGCTGGCGGCACCGACGCCAACCCGATATCATCCCTGCGTTGCATGCGGTGCTGGGTGTGGCGGAAAGTTGCACGCCGGCGGCATCCGGGCGGACGCGGCGTCTTAGGACGCAAACGCCCTGCATTTGATGAAGGGACTGGAACAGAGGAGTCCGAATTCCCATGAAGAAGTTCTTCCTTACCCTGACCGGAGCCGCCGTGTTGGCCGGGTCGATGGCGGTCATGACGCCTGAGCCGGCCATGGCCAGGCATTGGCATGGCCATAAGCAGGTGTGCCGCGTCGTGGTGAAGAAAAAAGTGGTCTGGCGGCACGGCCATCGTCAAGTCGTGCGCTACAAGACGCGGCACTGCTGGTGGCGCCGCTAGCTGACGCTTGGGCTAAATCCAGACGAAGCCCGCGGACAGCACCGCGGGCTTTTTCGTCCCGATGTCTCGCTTCATGACTTCTTGCCGGGCAGGCCTTTGCGTTTGGTCTCGGCGAATTCTTCGAGCTGCTTCTCGCTCATGGAATCGTACATCTCGCGCGACGCGCCCTTGAGCTCGCTTTTCTTGATCTCGCCGCGCTTGGCGGAAAGTGCCGCGCCGGCGGCCTTTTGCTGGGCTTGCGATGTAGCGGGCATGGCTGTCTCACCTTTGCTGCGGGAAAAACGCGGAGGC
>NZ_RZTO01000803.1:0-2736 GCF_003997225.1 Mesorhizobium sp. M2C.T.Ca.TU.002.02.1.1 | reverse complement strand
CGCCGCTCCCGCCGCTACCGGCGGCTGCGGCTCGAGGATGTCGGCCGGCTTTGCCATTCGGTCGCCAAGGTGCGGCCCTTCATCATCGCGGAAGGCTGGTCGCCCGGCGCGCTGACCGACAAGGCCGGCTTGCGCCAGGCGATCACCCGCTCCTGCGAGCAGCTTTCATTGTTCTGACCATGACAAGAACTCAACTCAACCTCGCCGCTCATCTCGTCCGGCTCGAAAGCCAGACCGATTTTGCCGGCTGGCGGGATGCGGCGCGCCGGCTGGCGACGAACGATATTCCGCCGGAAGATGTCGCGTGGCATGTCGAACCGGGTCACGAAGAGAGCGCCAGCGATCTGCCTGAAGCACAAGTCGGTGCGCGGCTGGTGGTGCCGCGTGACTTCATCGAGCGGGCCGAGACGGTGATCTGCCATTGCGATCCTGAGCGCTTCGGCTTTCTTTACCGGCTGCTCTGGCGGCTGCGTTCGGAGCCCAAGCTGCTTTCGATCGCCACCGATGCCGATATCCGGCGGCTGAAGGCGATGGAGAAGGCGGTGCATCGCGACATCCACAAGATGCGCGCCTTCGTGCGCTTCCGAAAAATCGGCGAAGGCCGGGACGAGCGCTATGTCGCGTGGTTCGAGCCCGATCATTTCATCGTCGAGCGCAACGCCGATTTCTTCGTGCGCCGATTCACCGGCATGCGCTGGACGATCCTGACTCCGTACGCCTCGGCCGACTGGGACGGCGAGCGGTTGGCGATCGGCCCAGGTGCGGCCAAGCGCGACGCGCCGGCGGAAGACGATGCCGAGACGCTGTGGCGGACCTATTTCGAAAACATCTTCAACCCGGCCCGCCTCAAGGTAAAGGCGATGCAGAGGGAGATGCCTAAGAAATATTGGCGGAACCTTCCCGAGGCCTGGCTCATTCCAGATTTGATAGCAGGAGCGGACAGAGCCGCATCAGACATGATCGCCCGAATGCCAACCACCCCAGCGCCGCACCATGCCAAGGTGAAGGCCAAGCACTGGCCAACACCCGAGCCGTCCGATGTGGTGGCGCCTGAAGCCGAAGACATTCCGGAGCTGCGCGAGGAGGCGAAAGGCTGTCGCCGCTGCCCGTTATGGCGCGATGCGACGCAGACCGTCTTTGGCGAGGGGCCGGAGGATGCCGATGTGATCTTCGTCGGCGAGCAGCCCGGCGACCAGGAGGATCTGGCCGGCAAGCCCTTTGTCGGGCCAGCGGGCAGAATATTCGACAGCATCCTGGACGACGCCAAAATCGACCGTCGCAAGGTCTATGTCACCAATGCGGTCAAACACTTCAAATTCGAGCCGCGCGGCAAGCGGCGCATCCACTCGAAGCCCAATGCCGGCGAAATCCAGGCCTGCCGCTGGTGGCTGGACAAGGAACTCGATCTCGTCAAGCCGAACCTCGTCGTGGCGCTCGGCGCGACGGCGGCGCAGTCGCTGCTCGGCAAGGCGGTGCCGATCACCAAGATGCGCGGCGACGTGGTCGAGCGCGAGGACGGGTTGCGGGTGTTCCTCACCATCCACCCGTCCTTCATCCTGCGCATCCGCGAGCAGGAGGATAAGGAAGCCGAGCAGGAGCGGTTCTTGCAGGATATGCGGAAGGTGAGGCAGTTGATGGCTGCTTGATCGTTCTACGCGACCAACGGACCGTGGCCTGTGCTGTCGGACGGTCTAAGGCGTTGGAGATTAGCCGAAGCGCCTATCGTTTCGTCATCCAGGGGCGAAGCAAGGAGCGTAGCGACGCAGCGCAGACCCGAGGATCCATGCCGTGACTTCAACGTATCGCTACGGTCCAGAATTCTGCTCCCCTGCACTCCACGGCCGAGGTAATGGCATGGATTCCAGGGTCTGCGCGCGTCGCTTCGCTCCTTGCTTCGCCCTGGAATGACGACTTCTGCGGGCTCCACGCTATCGAACGAGTATTGCCCTCAGATCATTCACGTTCGTCCCGGTCGGTCCCGGCACAAACAAATCCCCGACCGCATTGAACGCCGTCCAGGCGTTGTTGCCGGCAAGCATCGCCTTGGCATCGACGCCTACCGCCCGCATGCGCGACACGGTCGAGCCGTCGGCGAAGGCGCCGGCATTGTTCTCCGAGCCGTCGATGCCATCGGTGTCGGCGGCCAAGGCATGGATGCCGTCGACGCCATCGATGCCGATGGCGAAGGCGAGCAGGAATTCGGAATTGCGGCCGCCCTTGCCCTTTATGCCGTTAATAGGGGCCCTCAACGTCACCGTGGTCTCGCCGCCGGACAGGATAAGCACGGGCTTGGAGAAGGGGCGGTTGCGCGTCGCAACCTCGCGCGCGATCGCGGCGTGCACGCCGCCGACCTCGCGTGCCTCGCCTTCGATCGCATCCGACAGGATGACGGCCCCGATGCCTTGCCGCCTGGCTTCGGCGGCTGCCGCTTCCAGCGAGACGCCGGCCGAGGCAGTCAAATGGACCTCATTGCCGGCAAAGCGTGGATCGTCGGGGCGCGGCGCGTCGGCGGCCGGCGACTGGATATGCGCCATGACCGCATCCGGCAGTTTCATGCCATAGGCGGCGATCGAGGCCAGCGCGTCCTCGCGACTGCCGGTGTCGGGAACGGTCGGCCCCGAGGCAACCAGCGCCGGATTGTCGCCGGGGATGTCGGAGACGACCAGCGACACGACGCGCGCAGACCCTGGAATCCATGCCATTACCTCGGCCGTGGAGTGCAGGGGAGCAGAATTC
>NZ_RZTO01000802.1:0-2746 GCF_003997225.1 Mesorhizobium sp. M2C.T.Ca.TU.002.02.1.1 | reverse complement strand
CCATGAGCCTTATCCCTTCCATCGGCCTGCCCAAGGGCCGCGTTGGCCAGTTCACCGTCGACGGTGTCGCCGACGGCTATGAAGCGTTCGCCCTGGTTGAGACGGCACGGGAGATCGCGCCCGACAAGCCGGTGCTGTTCGTCGCGCGCGACGGCCAGCGGCTGCCGGCGATCATCGAGGCGCTCGCCTTTGCCGCACCCGGCCTGCCGGTGCTGGAATTGCCGGCCTGGGACTGCCTGCCTTACGATCGCGTTTCGCCCGGCGCCGATGCCGCCGCGCGGCGGCTCGACGCGCTTTCGGCCATGATCGCGCTGGCGAAGAAGCCACATCGCGCCGTGATCCTCACCACCGCCAACGCGCTCTTGCAGCGCATCCCGCCGGCCGAGCTGATCGAGGCGGTGATGGGCCAGTCGCTCGACGGCATGGCGGCCGAGCTCGATAAGATGGGCGACACGCTCGACGGCATCGAGGACCGCATCGTGTGCGACGCATGGCACAATGAGCGCCAGGCGCTGGTCGACGCGCGCCGGCAGCTGGTGCTGATCCACCGGCAGATGGCGACGCTCACCAGCCTCTTCCGCCACCTCGACCATTCGCATCGCAACGAGCTGCCCGACCCGATCAACGACATGGCGACACGTCTGTCGCACCGGGCGCACACGCTGCATCACGACGGCGAGCAGTTGCAGGCGCGCACGCGTCTCTTGCAGGACGAGCTGATGGCGAAGCTGAGCGAGCAGTCGAACCAGCTGCTCTATATCCTCTCCGTCATGACGGCGGTGCTGTTGCCGATGACCATCATCTCCGGCCTGTTCGGCATGAATGTCGGCGGGTTGCCGTTGGTCGACACGCCGCACGGCTTCTGGGTGGTGACGGCGATCTCGGTCGTCATCGCCGGCATTGTTTATAAGATCGTGCGGCGGCTGGGGCGCGTCTGAGGGCAGATGCCTTATCTTGTCGCGGGAGCCGCCTGGCGGATCTCGCGCCCCCTGAACATCGACCAGCTGTAGACCGCAAGCGCGGCCCAGATCAGCGCGAAGGCGATCGCCTGCGTCGTGCCGAACGGTTCGTCGAAGACGAGCACGGCGATCAGGAACACCATGGTCGGCGCGATATATTGCATGATGCCGATGGTGGAGAGGCGCAGCAGCCTTGCGCCGAAGGCAAAGAGCAGCAGCGGCACCGCGGTGACCGGACCGCAACCGATCAGCAGCGCGGTGTCGGCACCGGTGCTGGAGATGAAATGATCCTGGCCGGTGGCGATCAGGTAGACGATGTAGCAAAGCGCCGGCACCGAGAGCAAAAGCACTTCGAGCAGGAAACCCTGGCTCGGGCCGATCGGCAGCGTCTTGCGGAAGAAGCCGTAGGCGGCGAAGGAGAAGGCGAGCGCCAGCGACACCCAGGGCAGCTTTCCGGCCTCGACGGTAAGCACCGTCACCGCGATCGCGGCCAGCGCCACCGCGACGATCTGCAAGCGGTCGAGCCGCTCGCCGAGCAGCACCGCCCCAACGACGATCACCACCAGCGGATTGATGTAGTAGCCGAGCGCCGTCTCGACGGTGCGGCCGACGGAGATCGCCCAGACATAGATGCCCCAGTTGACCGAGATCAGCACGGCCGTCAGCGCGGCCATGGCAAGGCTTTTGGGCGAGCGGATCGCCGCCTTGAAGTCGGCGGTGCGGCCGGCCCAGATGAGCACCGCCGCCGCGATCGGCACCGACCAGACGACGCGGTTGGCGATCACCTCGGCAAGCGGCAGGTGCGCCACCGCCTTCATGTAGAAGGGTAAGAGCCCCCAAAGGAAATAGGCGCCAAGCGCCAGGAGGAAGCCGCGGCGACCCTTGGCGTCCTGATCGAGATCGGCTGTAGCGGTGACCATGGCCTAACGCTATGGCCCAGCGGACCGCCCAAGACCATCACAAAATTATGATGGATCAACGGACTTTTCGTGATGGTTCAAGGCGCCACGCGAGTTCCTCGCCCCACGCAGTGGGGAGAAGTAGCCCGGCGAAGCCGGGACGGAGAGGGGTCTTCGCGGCGGCCGGCAATTTACCGCTTCGGGATAAGTGTCTTTGTGACCAGCCTCGCACCCCTCCCCTGCATCGACTCTGGCTTCGCGGAGGGCGTCCCCCTCTCCGTCCCGGCTTCGCCGGGCTACTTCTCCCCCGCTTCGCGGGGGCGAGGAAAGAGGCTCTACTCCGCCGCCACCAGTCCCGCCATCTCGCGGTTCTTCATCAGCTTGTAGACGATCGAATCCATCAGCGCCTGGAAGGAGGCGTCGATGATGTTTTCCGAGACGCCGACCGTCCACCAGCGGGCGCCGGTGGAATCATGCGATTCGACCAGCACGCGGGTGATAGCCTCGGTGCCGCCGTTGAGGATACGCACCTTGAAGTCGGCGAGCTCGAGGTCGACGATCTCGCTCTGGTACTTGCCGAGGTCCTTGCGCAGCGCGATGTCGAGCGCGTTGACCGGGCCATGACCCTCGGCCACCGACATCTTCTCCTCGCCGTCGACCAGCACTTTCACGATCGCTTCCGAGACCGTCTTCAACTGGCCGTTGGCGTCGAATCGACGCTCGACCATGCAACGGAAGGAGGTAACGGTGAAGAATTCAGGCAGCCCATGCAGCATCTTGCGCGCCAAGAGCTCGAACGAGGCGTCGGCGCCTTCGTAGGCATAGCCTTCGGCCTCGCGTTCCTTGACCACCGCGATCAGGGAGTCGAGCCGATGATCGTCCCTGGGC
>NZ_RZTO01000801.1:0-2748 GCF_003997225.1 Mesorhizobium sp. M2C.T.Ca.TU.002.02.1.1 | reverse complement strand
GGCTTCATGTCCGGCGTGCCGAAGGAGATCGACGAGACCGCCTATATCGACGGCTATTCGTTCCCGCGCTTCTTTGTGAAGATATTCATGCCGCTGATCGCGAGCGGCATCGGCGTCGCCTGCTTCTTCTGCTTCATGTTCTCCTGGGTGGAGCTCCTGATCGCGCGCACGCTGACCACGACCGACGCCAAGCCGATCGCCGCCACCATGACCCGCACGGTCTCTGCCGCCGGCATGGACTGGGGCCTGCTCGCCGCCGCGGGCGTGCTGACGCTGATCCCCGGCGCCTTGGTCATCTGGTTCGTGCGCAATTACATCGCCAAGGGCTTCGCCCTGGGGAGGGTCTGACCATGAACCTCGACTTTTCGTGGATGGCGTGGACCTGGCCGACGGCCGCCTTCTTCATCGTGATTGCGCTGATGCTCTGCGGCATGGGCTTTTGGGAATATGTCGCGCCCGGCGGCAATCCGCGCGTCGGCCTGCTGCGCTTCGAGACGACGCGCGGCGACCGCCTTTTCCTTTCGCTGCTCGGCAGCGCCTTCATCCATCTCGCTTGGCTGGGTCTGATAGGACCCAACCTGTGGTGGGCTCTCGCTCTCTCCGTGGTCTACGCCATTGGCGTGTTCCGATACGTATAGAGGGGGAATAGCCGGAGCGGCCGCGTGCTGGCGGCCGCCCCGGATCGAACTTGAAACCTAAGACTGGAGGAGACACATGCGACGGCAATTTCTGACATCCACGACCGCCCTTGTTCTATTGCTCGGGGTGGGCCATGCCTATGCCGGGATGGACGAGGCAAAAGCCTTTCTCGACAAGGAGATAGGCGACCTTTCGACGCTTTCGCGCGCCGATCAGGAAAAGGAAATGCAGTGGTTCATCGATGCCGCGAAGCCGTTCGCTGGCATGGAGATCAAGGTCGTTTCGGAAACCATCGCCACCCATTCCTATGAATCGCAAGTGCTGGCGCCGGCCTTCTCCGCGATCACCGGCATCAAGCTGACGCACGACACGATCCAGGAAGGCGATGTCGTCGAGAAGATCCAGACGCAGATGCAGACGGGACAGAACCTCTATGATGGCTGGGTCAACGACTCCGACCTCATCGGCACGCACTGGCGCTACCAGCAGGTGCGCAACCTGACCGACTGGATGGCAGGCGACGGCAAGGACGTCACCAATCCGAACCTCGACCTGAAGGACTTCATCGGCACGTCGTTCACCACGGCGCCTGACAAGAAGCTCTACCAGCTTCCCGACCAGCAGTTCGCGAACCTCTACTGGTTCCGTTACGACTGGTTCAATGACGAGAAGAACAAGGCGGACTTCAAGGCCAAATACGGCTACGACCTCGGCGTTCCGGTCAACTGGTCGGCCTACGAGGACATCGCCGAGTTCTTCACCGGCCGCGAGATCGACGGCAAGAAGGTCTATGGCCACATGGACTACGGCAAGAAGGACCCGTCGCTCGGCTGGCGGTTCACCGACGCGTGGCTCTCCATGGCCGGCAATGGCGACAAGGGCATTCCGAATGGCCTGCCGGTCGACGAGTGGGGCATCAAGGTCGATGAGAATTCGCGCCCTGTCGGTTCCTGCACCGCGCGCGGCGGCGACACCAACGGCCCGGCGGCGGTCTACTCGATCCAGAAATATCTCGACTGGCTGAAGGCCTACGCTCCCGCCGAAGCGCAGGGCATGACCTTCTCCGAATCTGGCCCGGTTCCGGCGCAGGGCGCGGTTGCCCAGCAGATATTCTGGTACACCGCCTTCACCGCTTCGATGGTCGACGCCGGCGCCAAGGCCGTGATGAACGACGACGGCACGCCGAAATGGCGCATGGCCCCATCGCCGCACGGCGTCTACTGGAAGGACGGCATGAAGCTCGGCTACCAGGACGTGGGTTCCTGGACACTGATGAAGTCGACGCCGACCGACCGCGCCAAGGCCGCCTGGCTCTATGCGCAGTTCGTCACCTCGAAGACCGTCGATGTGAAGAAGAGCCATGTCGGCCTGACCTTCATCCGCGAGAGCACGATCCACGACAAGAGCTTCACCGAGCGCGCGCCGAAGCTCGGCGGTCTGATCGAGTTCTACCGATCGCCGGCCCGCGTGCAGTGGTCGCCGACCGGGACCAACGTGCCTGACTATCCGAAGCTGGCGCAGCTCTGGTGGCAGGCGATCGGCGATGCTTCGTCGGGCGCCAAGAGCGCGCAGGAAGCAATGGACTCGCTCTGCGCCGAACAGGAAAAGGTCATGAGCCGCATCGAGAAGTCGGGCGTCCAGGGCGATATCGGTCCGAAGATGGCCGAAGAGCATGACCTCGCCTACTGGAACGCCGACGCGGTCAAGAAAGGCAATCTCGCGCCTCAGCTCAAGATCGAGAACGAGAAGGAAAAGCCGATCACCGTCAATTACGACGAGCTGGTGAAGAGCTGGCAGAAGTAACTGCATGACGCAGGCCTGCGGACCTGTGTAGGAAATGCAGGGGAGGCGGCTTGGCCGTCTCCCCTGTTGCATGAGAGTGGAGGAAACGGAATGAGCGGTTTTGTGCTGGCGATCGACCAGGGAACGACATCGACCCGGGCGATCCTGTTCGACGACAAGATGAAGGTCGCCGGCACCGGCCAGCAGGAATTTGCCCAGCACTATCCCGCCTCCGGTTGGGTCGAGCACGATCCGGAAGACATCTGGGCGAGCGTCGTCGCGACGGTGAAGGCGGCGCTGAAAGCGGCCGGCCGCGCGGCATCGGAT
>NZ_RZTO01000800.1:0-2757 GCF_003997225.1 Mesorhizobium sp. M2C.T.Ca.TU.002.02.1.1 | reverse complement strand
CCTATGCGGCGGCCGGCAGTTCCGGCCTGATGGCCATGGCCGACGCGCTGGAATTGCCCGGCACGTTCGGCATCGCCCGTGACCGCATCGCCATCCTGATCGCCGGCGGCGACGACGCCTTCCGCACGCTGGCCGGCGGACCTGAGGACGACACCGGGGAAGCGTCGGCGGCGGTCGCCGCGGCCGCTATCGGCAAGGGCGACTGCCTGATCGCCATCTCCGCCAGCGGCTCGACCCCTTATGCGGTCCAGGCGCTGCAGGACGCGCGCAGCCGCGGCGCGGCAACCATCGCCATCGCCAACAACCGGGGTGCCGCGCTGTTCAAGCAGGCCGACGTCGCCATCCTGCTCGAAACCCCGCCGGAATTGATCGCCGGCTCGACACGCATGGGCGCGGGCACCGCGCAGAAGATCGCGCTCAACATGCTGTCGACGCTGACCGCGATCCATCTCGGCCATGTCCATGACGGCTACATGGTCAATCTCACCGCCGACAACATCAAGCTGCGCGACCGCGCCGTGCGCATGGTCGCCGCCATCAGCGGCAAGAGCCGCGAGGACGCCGCCCGCCTGCTCGAGGAAAGCGGCGGTGTCGTCAAGACAGCCATTCTGCTCGCCGCCGGCGCCGCCAACGCCGACGCGGCCGAGAAGATACTGGAAGGAGCCGGCCAGAAGCTTCGGCCGGCGCTTTCCGCGCTGGGGCATGATCCCGAAAAGTGGAACCCGCTTTTCGGAAAAGATCATGCCCTAACAAAGAAGTAGGGCCTGTTTCATCCCGATTTCCATCGGGGTGAAACGGGCTTGCGAGGGGAGCAAGGGGCGCTGAGCCTCTGTTCTCATCAAAACCGAACCTGAAAAAGGTCAACAGGGAGACTGAAGATGAAGACCAAACTACTGACGGCCCTTCTGCTCGGCACAAGCATTCTCGGCACGACTGGGATGGCGCTGGCCGAGGACGTGACGCTCAACATCGAAAGCTGGCGCGGCGACGACCTGACCATCTGGAAGGACAAGCTGATCCCGGCCTTCGAGGCCAAGAACCCCGGCATCAAGGTGGTGTTCGCGCCCTCGGCCCCGACGGAGTATGACGCAGCGCTGGGCGCCAAGCTCGCCGCCGGCTCGGCGGGCGACCTGATCACCTGCCGCCCATTCGACAAGTCGCTCGAGCTGTTCAAGAAGGGCAACCTCGCCGACCTGACCACGCTGCCGGGCATGGAGAACTTCTCGCCCGTCGCCAAGTCCGCCTGGCAGACCGATGACGGCAAGTCGAGCTTCTGCGTGCCGATGGCCTCGGTCATCCACGGCTTCATCTACAACAAGGATGCGTTCGACAAGCTCGGCCTCAAGGTGCCGACGACCCGCGACGAGTTCTTCGCCGTGCTCGACAAGATCAAGGCCGACGGCACCTACATTCCGATGGCGATGGGCACCAAGGACCTCTGGGAAGCCGCGACCATGGGCTACCAGAACATCGGCCCCAACTACTGGAAGGGCGAGGAAGGCCGCGCCGCCCTGATCAAGGGCGAGCAGAAGCTGACCGACAAGGACTGGGTCGCGCCCTATGAGGAACTGGCCAAGTGGAAGCCTTATCTCGGCGACGGCTTCGAGGCGCAGACCTATCCGGACAGCCAGAACCTGTTCACGCTCGGCCGCGCCGCCATCTACCCGGCCGGCTCGTGGGAAATCGGCCTGTTCAACACCCAGGCCCAGTTCAAGATGGGCGCCTTCCCGCCGCCGGTCGAGAAAGCCGGCGACACCTGCTACATCTCCGACCATACCGACATCGGCATGGGCCTGAACGCGGCGTCGAAGCATTCGGAAGAGGCCAAGAAGTTCCTGTCCTGGGTCGCCTCGCCGGACTTCGCCACCATCTACGCCAACGCGCTGCCGGGCTTCTTCAGCCTGAACTCCTCGCCGGTGAAGATGGAAGACCCGCTGGCGCAGGAATTCGTCTCCTGGCGCGGCAAGTGCAAGTCGACGATCCGCTCGACCTACCAGATCCTGTCGCGCGGCACGCCGAACCTCGAGAACGAGACCTGGGTTGAATCGGCCAACGTGATCAACGGCACCGACACGCCGGAAGCCGCGGCCAAGAAGCTGCAGGCCGGTCTCGACAGCTGGTACAAGCCGGCGAAATAAGCAGATCGATCGCGATGCCGGCCGGGCCTAGGCCCGGCCGGCATCCAAACAGTTCCAGATAGCGATTGTCGGCTGAGCCTCCCGGTCTTACCCTCGATCTCGCGGGGAAGACGGAGCCGATCTGTCGCGGGCCTTGTCTTACCCCAGAGGGACAGCCAGGCCGTGCATCGAGGCATCCGCTAGCATCACCTGAACTGGAACCCAGAGACGGCGGGGAACCGAACTCATGGACACCAAAACCATGGCTGCAGAAACGCGAGCGAAAAGAACGATCCGCTGGCATGTCGGCGTCTTCCTGGCGCCGGCGGTGCTGGTCTACACCGCCTTCATGATCTTGCCGCTGTTCGGCACGCTCCAGCTTTCTCTGTTCCGCAACATCGAGCAATCCCAGGTCTTTGTCGGCTTCAGCAATTTCCGCACGCTGTTCGGCGATCCGAACTGGTCGGTCAATTTCTGGAATGCGCTGAGGAACAATGTCTGGTTCTTCATCATCCATATGCTGGTGCAGAACCCGATCGGCATCCTGCTCGCGGCGCTTCTTTCCAGCCCCAGGCTGCGTTTCACCGCCTTCTATCGCACGGCGATCTTCGTGCCGACGATCCTGTCCTTCGTCATTGTC
>NZ_RZTO01000007.1:0-27762 GCF_003997225.1 Mesorhizobium sp. M2C.T.Ca.TU.002.02.1.1 | reverse complement strand
GCATATGGACCGGGCATACGGACATTTTCGACGTCGATCCGCAGGCGCCACAGCCGACGCTGGAGCAGATCTTCGCCGCGAGTTGGGAGACCCGCTGATGGCCGTGTTCGAAAAGGTCTTCAGTCCGCTATCAACGCTCGGCTTCAGCCGGGCGGCTGAAACCTCGCTGATCATCATCGGCTGAGGATGTGGCTTCAGATGTGGATGCTGTTGAACCAGACGCCATTTGCCGCCCAGCAGGGTTGGACGCGCGACGAGCAGGGACATGAGGTCTGGCTGATTGCGATCAAGGCTTCCTTCGAGATCGACCCCGACGGGAAACAGCGGCTCCTCAAAGAACAGACGCCGATAAATCTGGCGCCCCTCCATGCCGCGGACGCAAACGAACTTCTCGACGACACAGATTTCAATCTCGAGAAGAAGCATACCGACATTCTGGTCGAAGGACATGTCTATGCGCCCGGCAGGCGTCCGGGCACCGAGAGCACGGCGCGCATAAAGGTCGGCGAGGTGGACAAGACCCTTAATGTCATAGGGGATCGCGTATTTGTTCCCGGCGCAGTTTCGGCGAGGCTGAGCCGGGCCGAGCCGTTCACGAAAATGCCGATCACCTGGCGCCGCACCTATGGCGGCACGGATATGGAGGCTTCAAAGCCGGATTGGGACCAACGCAATCCGGTCGGAACGGGATTTGCGGCCTCGCCGCAGCGACTGGTCAGCAAAACCGGACCCAACTTCGAATATCCCGACGCGCCTTACCGCGACCACCGCAGTGGCAAGCCGGCCGGGTTCGGCCCAGTGGCGCGACACTGGCAGCCGCGTATGAAACATGGCGGCACCTATGGCGAAGAATGGCAAAGGACGCGCGATCCGCTTTTGCCGCGCGATTTCAACCGACTGTATTACCAGTGTGCGCCGGAAGATCAGCAGACCAAGACCCCGCTCATGGGCTACGAAGTCGCGCGGCTCGGCAATTTCACACAAGACGGCTTCTGGGAGTTCCTGCTGCCCCGCGTGACCTTCAACATCACCACCCAGTTCTACAACCGTCCCGACCGCAAGAACAACGAGCCGGTGATCCACACGGTGCGCATCAAGCCGGATCTGCGCCAATTCTCGATCACCTGGATGTCGACATTGTCCGTCCCTTATGACGAGGAAAGGCTGAAAGGCAGCTATGTGAGGATCCGTGAGCGTTCCGGCGTGTCGCCAGCTGTGGCGGCGACCGGTGTCTGGCTTGGGGAAGACGCGTGATGGCCAAGGCCGACGCCATCGTCGTGGTGGGCGTGGGAGCGAGAACGCCCCTGGGATTCGATGCGGCATCCAGCGCGGCGGCCGTGCGGGCCGGAATTTCCGCCATCCAGGATCATCCCTATCTGACCGATCGATTTGGCCAGTTGATGAAGGTGACCCGCGATGCCGGCGTGCCGGCGGAGCTTCAAGGCGCGGACCGTGTGGTTGAGATCGCGTTTTCGTCGGCTCTCGAAGCGTTGCGGCCGTTGCTCGGCTCCGGTTACACGGCGCCGATATCGCTGATCCTTTCAACCGGCGAACCCCGGCCCGGCCAACCGGAAGGCTTCGCCTCGAAGATCAGCGCCGCGCTGCGCAAACAGCTGTCACAGCACGTCATGCTGGAAGGTGGCGGGTCCACCGCTGGCGGCCATGCCGGCGGACTGCTTGCAATCCATCACGCCTGCAAATCGCTTCGCGAAGGCAAGGCAAGGTTCTGCCTTGCCGGCGGGGCGGACAGCTATTTCGATCTGGAAACGCTGGAGTGGCTGGACGACAACGAGCAGCTTCACTCCGAGGGGAACGTATTCGGCTTCTGTCCCGGCGAGGCGGCGGGTTTCTGCCTGCTGACGACACTCCCCACAGCGCGGGAATTCGGATTGACGCCGTTGCTTGAAATCGTTGGGACCTCCACCGCCGCCGAAGAGAACCGGATCAAAACCAAGTCCGTCGTCCTGGGAGAAGGGCTCGGTGCCGCTTTTCAGTTCCTGTTTCGAGACGGACCGATCGATCCTGTCGACCGCATCATCTGCGACATGAATGGCGAGCGCTATCGCGGCAACGAATATGGCTTTGCGGTTCTGCGAAATCCGGGGCGCTTCAGGGACGCCGCCGATTTCGAGACGCCGGCGGACTGCTGGGGCGATGTCGGGGCCGCTTCGGGGCCGCTGTTCGTCAGCCTGGTCAGCGAGGCCGTGGCGCGCGACTATCAGAAAGGTCCGCTGTCGCTGATCTGGACGAGTTCCGAGAACGGCGCGCGCGCAACGGTGCTGCTGGGCGCGCCGGGAAAGAGAATCTGATGCCAACGCACATCACCGTCAACGGCCTTGGCCTGACCTACAAGAGCACGGTAGGCCTTTCGATGGCGACCATCCCGGATGTCTGCAAAACGCCCAGTCCGGGCGGCCCCGTTCCGCTACCCTATCCGAACATTGCAGACCAAAGCACTTTGCAAAACGGCACCACGACGGTCTTTGCCAAGGGCGGCAAGATGATCGCCATCAAGGGCTCGCAATACAGCATGAGCTCGGGCGACGAGCCCGGTACCGTCGGAGGCGTCAAATCCGGCGTCTTCAAGAAGGCGACGGACTGGATCACCTATTCGTTCGACGTCAAGATGGACGGCAAGAACGCCTGTCGCCATACCGACAAGAAATTTCACAATGACAAGAATACGGTCGATCTGGCTGGCAACTTCGATCCCAACGTGCCGCAGCCGGGATTGAACGCTTATCAGACAGGACTTTGGAAGGGCTGTGTCGAGCAGCACGATAAATACGATGCTATAAAAAAGGAGAACAAGGCGCTTTCTGATAAATACAAGACAGATAATCTTGAGAAACCGAGCGTCACCAAGGGCAAGATCTGGTCAGGCAAGGCAAGCCTTCAAGAGAAGAAAAACTACAAGGATTATCTCGAAAAGCAGAATGAGATTTTCGAGCGGCTGGCGACGGAGAGAGAGGTCTACATCAATATGGATTGCGACGATATTCCGTGGGATGGCGGCAAGCCTACGAAACAGGAACGTCTCGATGGTCATAAGGGGCAACTTAAGGAGGCTCGGGACGCTATCCAAAATAACAAGAATGATCTCGCCAACTCCAGGCTAGCTGGAATTTGAGCATGTCGACAGCACTCGAAATTGCCCAGAAGATTGAGAAGGCGTGGTCGTCCGTTGAACCGCCACCGCATGAGGACATGGGATACTTCATTACGGGTTGGGGGAAGGACGAGCGGCACATTTTCCTTGACGTTAAACCTGTTGACGTCGACCGCGACGATTCGGACTTCCTCGTGGCAGACGTGCTGGCAGAGATGTCGCCGCGTGCCACGGCGGCATATCTTGGGCCGTATCTGATGACCTTCTTCGAGGATCTGGCATTCCAGGAAGACATGGGCTTCTTCTCCGAGCCGATGGTGCGCGGGAGCGTCCTGTCGCTGCTCAGCCTGCCGAGAACCTGGTCCGACATCCGGCCTTACCTGTCGCAAAATTGCAAGGAAGCGCTCGGCGAAGCTGTGGCCTACATCCTGAAATCGCACGAGATATTGAAGCTGGACCGCCCGCTTGTCCTGTCCCTGGAAAAGCTTTCGCGATCGATCGCAAGGGGCATCGACTGGCAGCCATAACATGGTCCACGAACCGCCGCGACGGGGCGACAAACGGGCCGCTCGATCACGGCGCGCCTGACCGGGGGCCTGGAAATCTGCTGTCGCTCCATGCCTTGACATTGGCCGCCACCGGCACTTTGACCGCAAAATCTCCAAACCGGTCCTCGAACGCCTGACCGAGCTCCGTCGGATCGAGAGTGAACAAGCCCTCCGCCTCGCGTGCTTCGGGAAACAGCTCGAGCAATGCCGCGCCGGCAGCTGGCGCAAAAGCCGGCGTCCGCATTTGGTGGATCAACCAGTGGAGAACCGTGCGGTCTCCCAGCATGCCGGCGCCGCGCACCGCAAGGGGCGCCGTCTCGGGCGATTTCAGCAGCCCGCCCATCCAGGCTCGCGCATCCTTTTCGGGCGCTGCCTTGATGGCGGCGCGCAGCGCCGTGATGGCGTCCGGACCGCCGCTGACCGCCACCCTGCGCAATTCGGCTCCGGCGAGGTCACCCGAGCCGAGTTCCGTCAATGCCCAGGCGGCCCAGAACCGCGGCTGTTCCTGGCCATCCTCGAGAGCCGTCCGCAATTCGTTGGCGAGGTCGGTTCGCCGCAGTTGGCCGGCCAGGCGCAGGCTGACGGCGCGGACGCGCGCATCGGGATCGCGCACGAGCCGCGACAGTATCTCCTTGGGGTCGACGGCGTGCCCAAGGCAGGCCGAAACACCGAGAAAGCGCTTGAACGCGTCCGGCGCGCCGATCCAGTTACGCACCTCGGCGGCGATTGCCCGCGGCTTATGCCAAGCCAACGCACCGATCAGTCCGCGCGCGTCATCCTGACTTTGGCGGCCGAGTTCGATGGCTTCGGCCAAACGGCGGCCGTCGCTCTGCTCGATCGCCATCCAGGCGTAGAGGAAGAGCTCGCCCTTCTCGGGGAAATCCTCATAAGCGGCGGCGACAAACGGCCAGGCCGCGGGACCGGCGATGCGCAGACCATCGAGGTTGGTTTCCAGACGGCGGTCGACGCCCGAGACGGCGGCAAGATCCGGCGGATCGGCCAGCATCAACGTATCGCGCTGCGCCCAGAGGAACGCGGCCTGTTCGGCGTGCTGCCTGACGATGCCGGCAACGATCGGCCGTTCCGACGGGCCTTTGGCCGCTTGATTGCGAGCGGCAGCCATCGTCAGTTGAGGTCGATGGATCCGCCGCGGATGCGGTTGGCGGCACTTGCGTGGCTGGTGACATAGGTGCCGCGAATGGTTATGCGGCCATCCTTCTCCATGAGAATCGTCGCCTTGCCGCAGCGCAGCTCGATGCGTTCTTCGCCGATGATGCGAACACACTCGCCGTCACGAACGACCTGCGGCGCTGCGCTCTTGCGCGCTGGCTCGACGATGCGGCCGACGATCAGCGGCTTCATCGCGTTGCCTTCCTGAAACAGCAAGGCAACCTCCTGGCCGATCATGTCGGCGGTCAGTTCGGTCAGGCTGCGCGCGGGCAAGGCGGCTTCTTCCGGATTGCCGGGGAAGACCACCAGCGGCGAAGCGGAATCGTCGAACCCGAGGAAGATACCGATCACCACACCATCGATGCGCTCGCGAACGTCGCTCATCGCCGATCCCTCAATTCTCGCTGATGGTCGAGCCCTTGATGACCACATCGCTCGACGCCTTGATGCTGATCTTGCCCGACCCCTTGACCGAAATGTCCTTGCCTTCGATCGCGATCGTGCCGTCCTTCTTCATCATGATCTTCGCCGATCCGGTCTGGATCAGTATTTCGTCGCCGGCATCGATCACCAGCTTCTTTCCGACCTTGATCGAGCTGTCCTCGCCGACGCTGATTGCGCTGCCTTTTGCAATACCCAGCGTATGGGCGCCTCCAACGCTCGTGGAGTCATCGGCACCGATGCTGGCGCTGCGCGCCGCGCCAACGCTGAACGACTGAGCGCTTCCGACGGTGACACTTTGATTGGCGCCGACATTGACGGTTTGCGAGGCACCGATGTCCCAGCTGTCCGCGGCGCCAATGCTGTGGCTTTGGTTGATCCCTACGCTCACCGACCGTGTCGCACCAATCGTATTCGTCTGCGAGGCGCCAACCGTTCGCGCTTCCGCTGCCCCCACCGTATCGACGCGCGCGACACCCACCGTGACCGTCTGATTGAGCCCCACGGTCTGCGAATGGTTGGC
Source organism: Mesorhizobium sp. M2C.T.Ca.TU.002.02.1.1 (assembly GCF_003997225.1). NCBI lineage: Bacteria > Pseudomonadati > Pseudomonadota > Alphaproteobacteria > Hyphomicrobiales > Phyllobacteriaceae > Mesorhizobium > Mesorhizobium sp. M2C.T.Ca.TU.002.02.1.1. Next base: position 21,971 of record NZ_RZTO01000007.1, on the reverse strand, counting down.
GTCGATGTTCTCGGTCGAATTGGCGACGACGTGGATCGTCTCGTTGGCCATAACCGTCAGCGACCGGTTCGCACCCACCGTTTCGGTGTCGTTCGACCCAATGTTGGTGGTCTGGTCGACGCCGATCTTGACCGTCTTGTTGTTGCCCACGTCCTCATCGAGGTTGTGGCCGACGGAGTGCTTGGCGTCGTGGTCGATGCGGTCGGACTGGTCGTGCTGGACCGTCTTGTTGCGGTCGTGCTTGATCAGCAGGTGGTGGTCCTTCTGGGCCTGGAAATTGACCAGCTCGGAGCCGGCCTTGTCCTCGAACATCAGTTCGTTGTAGCCGCCGCCACCTTTCGAGGAATTCGACTTCCATCCGGATTGCGTGGCGTTGCCCGGCAGCCCGTAGGGCGGCATCTGCGAGGCGTTGTAGACGCGGCCGGTGATGATCGGAAGGTCCGGATCGCCCTCGATGAAGTCGACGATGACCTCCTGGCCGATGCGCGGGATCTGGATGAAGCCCCAGTTGCTGCCGGCCCAGGTCTGCGAGACGCGCACGAAGCAGGATGAGTTCTGGTCCTTCTTGCCGATCCGATCCCAGTGGAACTGCACCTTCACGCGGGCATATTTGTCGGTGAATATCTCCTCGCCCGAAGGGCCGACGACGGTCGCGGTCTGCGGCCCGCGCATGATCGGCCGCGGCGTGATGCGCGGCGGCCGGTAGGGCAATTTGGTGGGCGCAACGCCAAGCACCACCTTGAAATTCTCGCTGTGGGCCTCGTTCTGGGTCCGGTAGCCGGGATCGAACAGCCGGTATTCGGCGCTGACCACCAGATAGTCCTGGTTCTGGTCGTCGCGCGGAAAGCTTTCCAGCGTGAACTTGCAGCCGGAAAAAAGGCCGCGCACCGTGCCGACCGCCGTGCTGTGCTGGTGCACGGCCTGAAGCTCCTCGCGGCGGATTCCGGCGATCTTGTCGCCGCGCCCGACATCGAGATGGGCGCCCGGCTGGCGATAGTTCTCGCCAGAGGCTTCCTTATGGGCGAAAGGCTGGGCGGATTTCGCCATCAGGTCGGCGCCGGGCTTCTCGAAATCATAGTCCGTATGCGCATAAGCGCCCGGCCGCACCGCGCTGCCAGGGATCCATTCGGTGATGTATTCGACATCGCGCCGCGAGGCTTGGCCCTCGAAGTTGTAAAGCACCTTCTCGTAGCCGGGCGCCGGCTTCAGCTTGCTCATCGCATCGCAGAGGATGAGCGTGTGCTTGCCCTCGTCATGCCCGAAGAAATAGAAGATGCCCTCATGCTCGAGCAGCCGCTGCACGAAATCGAGATCGCTCTCGTCATACTGCACGCAGTATTCGCGCTGGGGATAGGATCCCTGCAGCCGCTTCTCGAACTTGGCGATGCCGTATTTCGAGAAGATCTTCTCGACGATCTCCACCGCCGTCATGTTCTGGAAGATGCGGCAATCGGTGGTGTTGCCGAGGAACCAGAGCCATGGCCTGACGGTCGCCTCGTAGAAGGCCAGCCGGTCCTCGATGCGGGTCAGCTTGAAATCCGACACGAGGCCGCTGAACCAGCGCTTAGGATCGGATTCGCCCTCGACCGAAACGACACCGCCCAGCATCTTCAACGGGTCGACGTCGCGGTTCTTCGAGACGAAGCCGACCGTATAGGCGAAACAACGGCTGATCTCATCGCGGCCGATGAGATGGGTGAAGGTCAGGTCGGCGCCAGCCGGCGTCTGTACAACCGTGGCACGTTCGTTCGGCATGGGTCGTGCCCCTCCTCGACGCGGCCGCCAGTGTGATGGTTTGAAGCCCCCGCTCTATTAACTGCATCACGTTCGGGAGCGTTCGAGTTCACCGCACCGTACCGAGGCCAGCCTAGCACATGTTTGGAGGAGGCCAAATAACAGCGATGGCTAAACCGCGCCCGCGCACCGGTGTGAAACGCTCCTCTCCCACTCAGCTTGCAAGCTGCTAGAATACCGAGGCAATTCCGCGACAGCGCGTAGCGGTTTCCATCCGGAATTGCGCGAAAGATAAGCATTTGTTGACCAAGCTCGGCGACGCTTCCGGATGTTCATCTCTCTCCAGATCAGCAATGTCGACAGGCTGCCGGCCGGCACCGCCGCCAGCTATGGCGCCCGCGACCGCAGCTTCGAGATCGGTCGCGAGAATTGCGACTGGACGCTGTCCGATCCGGACAAGTTCATCTCGGGCCGGCATTGCGAGGTTCGCTACCAGGCGGGTTCGTTCTGGCTCTACGACCTTTCCCGCAACGGCACTTTCATCAACGGTTCGAGCCAGCGCATGGCCGGGCCGCACCGGCTGGCCCAAGGCGACCGCCTGCTGATCGGCCGCTATGTCGTCACCGTTTCGATCGAAGACGAACGGGCCGCGACCGGGCACCCGCAGACCAGGACCGGATCGACGCAGCGCGAGCTGCCGCCTTCGACCGGCCGGCCCGCGGATCCTGGCCATGAGCCGTTCTTCAATCCGGCGGAACAGCGCTCCACCGGGGCGGTCGCGGTGTCGACATCGTCGGCGTTGCAACAGCCGGGGCCGGCAGCCCCACCCAATCGACCCGCGGAGGCGGACGCGATATTGCGGGAGATCGCCAAAGCTGCCGGCATCGCGCCGGACTTGCTGCAGGCGCGCGACCCGCATGAGGTCGCGGCCGAGATCGGCGCGGTGCTGAGGATCACGGTCGAGCAATTGTCCCTGCTGCTCAAGGCGCGCGCGGCGGCAAAGGTGCTCGCCAAGAGCGCGCACCGCACGATGATCGGCGCCGAGGACAACAATCCGCTGAAGTTCGTGCCGGGCACCGACGACATTTTGGAGATCATGTTCGCCAAGCGCAGGGCGGGCTATCTCGATGCCAGGCACAGTGTCGAGGACGCGTTCCGCGACCTGAAAGCACACGAAATCGCGACCTATGCCGCCATGCAGGCCGCGCTGTCGCGGCTGCTCGACGACCTGTCGCCGGAGGCGATCGCCAGGAAGATCCCGCCTGCGTCCTTCTCGTCCAGGAAGAGCCAGGCCTGGGATGCGCTCGTTGCGACCTGGCGGACGATGGAAGACAAGCACGAGAACGGCATGCTCGATGTCTTCCTCGCCTATTTCGCCGAAGCCTACGCCAAGGCCGACAAGCAGAAATAGCCGCAGGGGCACTAGGGCATTTCACCGTTTCACGGAAACGGTGAAATGCCCAGTCTTCTTGTTTTCACGCAATTCCGGACGGAAAACCGCTCACACTTTTCCTGGAATTGCTCGAACCGCGCCGCCCGTATGTGACCGGCCTCATAGAAGAAGCCGCCTCTTCGAGCATGGTGCTTCCTGATTTCAATCGGCGGCCCCGTTTCAATTGGGTATCCGGGCGACTAGAATGCGCATGGACGCTTGCCCGGCGGGCAAAGCGGCGCGGCTTGGGGCGTGTGCAGCAATGTCATGTTTCGGCGAGATGAGCCTTTCCATGCGGCCCGCCGCCGAGGCTCAGCCTGAAGCATGTTTCCTCCGGCGAAGGCATGTTCATCGCGCCGCAACGGCGGGGCGTCGCCGATGAGCTCGAAGGACGATCCTTCCAGGCCGGCGGACAAGACCGTCATCCGCGCGCCACGGCCGAAGCAGAAGCCGCTTGCGGCTGCCGCGAGTTCCGGCCCGGAAGGCGCACGGCCTGCTCCATCCCCTGCCCGCGAAGCGACAGTGTTCGACCCCGGCGGCGGCCGGCAGATGCCAACCGGCTGGTCGTCCGGAACCGTGCTCTTTCAGGGGCCAAGTCCTGGAGCGGCCGCAAATGCGGCGCCGGGGCTGCCGCAGGATGCCCTGATCGACGCAGCCAATGGCGTGCGATACGCTGCGGCCAATCCGATCCTCGCCGCTGCGGCGCCGCTGCTGATGCTCTTCGGCCAATTGCGGCTGATGCCGGTCGAACGGCAAGCCACGCCCCTGGCGGAGCACATTGCCGACGCGATCGAGAGTTTCGACCGCGCGATCGCCAAAGCCGGCGTAGCCGAGGAAGATGCGCGGATCGCCAAATTCGCCCTTTGCGAAACCGCCGACGACCTCGTCGGCAACCTCCCCTGGCCGGGCAAGGACAGCTGGCTACAGCACAGCCTGGTGACCCGGTTCTTCCACACCCAACCGACAGGCGCCGGCTTTTACGAAGCGCTGAACAATATCCTCGCCAGGCCGGAAGCGCATTACGATCTGCTCGAGCTGATGCATGCCTGCCTGTCGCTGGGTTTCGAGGGCCAGTATCGGGGTCTGGCCCAACAACGAAACACGCTCGAACGCGTCCGGCGCGACGTCTACGACACCCTGCGCTACTTCAAGCCGCGCGCAAGCGACGACATCTCGCCGCGCTGGCAAGGCATGGCGGCGACGTTGCCGAAGCCGAGGGCGCGGCTGCCGCTCTGGGCGGTCGCGGCCGCCGCGGCGACGCTGGTGACGGCAGCCTTCTTCGGACTGCGGGTGCTGATCACCGACGAAGGCGACGCGACCGCCGGAGAGTTGCTGGCGCTCAATTCCTCGACGCCCGTCACCATCGAGCGCGCCAGCGTGGCGCCCACTGAGCCGGCGCAAGCCAGCCCGCCACCGCCCGTGGTTCCAGATACCACCCAGATCGATCGCATCCGCGCCGCCCTTGCCAAGGAGATCGCCGGCGGCGGACTGAGCGTCGGCGAGAAAGGCGAATTCATCGTCGTCGAGATCAACAACCGGCTCTTGTTCGCCTCCGGCCAGGCAGAGTTGAAGGCTCAGTTCAAGCCAGTCGCCGCCGACATCGCCACCGCGCTCGACGCCGAACCCGGACCGATCAACATCGTCGGCCACACCGACAATGTGAAGCCGAAGAAGTCGAGCCAGTTCAAATCGAATTTCGACCTCTCGGTCGCCCGCGCCAAAGCCGTCCAGGCGATGATGGCCAAACAGTTGAAAGATCCGTCGCGGCTCAGTGCCGACGGCAAGGGCGAGGACGAACCGATCGCCGACAATGGCACGGCCGACGGCCGCGCCAGGAACCGCCGCGTCGACGTGATGGTCCCGAAACAGGAAACCTTGCAGACCGGCGCGGCGGAGAACGGCGACTGATGCGCTGGCTTCTGCGGATCTTCAGCCTGGCTGCGCTTGCCGGTTTCTCGGCGGCGGTCTGGTATGCCGGGCCGCTGATCCGCTTTGAAGATGCGCACCCGCTTGGTCCGGTGTGGCTCAGGGCCACGATCATCGGCGTCAGCGTCGCGGTGCTCGCGCTGTTCTACGGGATCCGATTCTGGCAGCGCCGCAAGGCGCAAAAGGCGCTCGAAACGGCCATCGCGCGCAGCGACGAGCGCGACGACGATTCGCAGGTGCTCGAAGCGCGCATGGGCGAAGCGATCGCGACGCTGAAGCGGACGAACGGCAAGCGCAATTTCCTCTACGACATCCCCTGGTACATCATCATCGGCCCGCCCGGCGCCGGCAAGACGACGGCGCTGGTCAATTGCGGGCTGAAATTCCCGCTTGCCGGCTCCGGCAGCGCGCAGCCGGTGGCCGGCGTCGGCGGCACGCGGTCCTGCGACTGGTGGTTCACCGACGAGGCGGTGCTGATCGATACGGCCGGCCGCTATACGACGCAGGAATCGGACCGCGAGCGCGACAGAGCGAGCTGGCTCGCCTTCCTGGGGCTGCTCAAGAAACAGCGCACCCGGCAACCGATCAACGGCGTCATCCTCGCCATCAGCCTTGCCGACCTGGTCGGCTTCGACGACCGGCAGCTCGACGCGCATGTCAGCGAGATCAGGAGCCGCCTGCGCGAACTGCACGAGACGCTGAAGATCCAGTTCCCGGTCTATCTGCTCTTCACCAAGGCCGATCTCGTCACCGGCTTCATGGATTATTTCGGCAACCTTGACGAGACGCGCAGGCGCAAGGTGTGGGGCGCGACATTCCAGACGGCCGACCGCACCAAAAACATGGCGGGCGACGCGCCGGCAGAATTCGACGGACTGACCAAGCGGCTCGCCGAAGACGTCGCCGACCGCCTGCAGGAAGAGACCGACCCGGTGGCGCGGATCGCGCTGTTCGGTTTTCCGGCACAGTTCGGCGCGCTGAGGAACCGGATAACCCAGTTTTCGGCAGCCTGTTCGATGCCTCGCGGTCACAGGTCAATGTCAGCCTGCGCGGGCTCTATTTCTCGTCGGGCACCCAGGAAGGGACGCCCTTCGACCAGGTGCTTGGCGCGATCGGCCGCAGTTTCGGCAGTGCTTCGCAAGCGCATCTTTCCGGCGCCGGCAAGAGCTTCTTCCTGCATGACCTGCTGACCAAGGTGATCTTCCCGGAATCGGGCTGGGTGTCGTTCGACCGGACCGCCGAACGGCGAGCCAGGCTGGCCAGGTTCGGCGGCCTGGCCGCGATCGCGCTGGCGGCCTTGGCGGCACTCGGCGCGCTGGGCCTCAGCTTCTTCGCCAACAGAGAGCTGATCGCCTCCACAAGGCAAGCCGTGGCGCATTATCGTGACAGCGCCGATACGCTGCTCAAGAGCACCACGGTGACCGACGTCGACCTCGAAAACGTCATCGGTCCACTCGACCAGTTGCGCAACCTGCCGGCCGGTTTCGAAAATGGCGACCAGGCAAAGCCGATCGAGGAGACGTTCGGGCTCAGCCAGCGCGCGCGGCTGTTGTCGGCCTCCAAGACCGCCTACCGGCAGGCACTGGAGCGGGCCTTCCGCTCGCGGCTGCTGGTGCAGGCGGAGCGGACGATCCAGGCCAGGATGGCCGATCCGATCGCGCTCTACGAGCCACTGAAGATCTACCTGATGCTGGGCGGCAAGGCGCCGAAGGTCGATGACGAGCTGATCGTCTCGTGGATGAAGCAGGACTGGGAAGAGAACCGCTATCCCGGCGAGAACAACCGCGAGGGCCGCGCACAACTCGAAAAGCACCTGCGCGCGATGCTTTCGCTCGACGACGCCTACGATCCAACCTTCGCGCTCAACCAGCCGCTTGTCGAGGCCGCGCAGCGCTCGCTCGGACGCATGAGCCTCGCCGACCGCGCCTCGGCACAGATCAAGTCGGCAGTCTATGCGGCAAGGCTGCAGGACTTCTCCATCGCCGTGAAAGCCGGTCCGGAAGCGCAGCTGCTGTTCGAGCGCACGGACGGCAGCGAACTTGCCGATCTTCAGGTCCCCGGCCTTTACACGCGCGCCGGGTTCAACCGCTTCTTCCTGCCGCAGCTCTCGCGCATCGCGCAGATGCTCGTCGACGACCAGTGGGTGCTCGGCGGCGGCGGCGAGCAGGGCGGCATCGACCAGGACCTGCCCAAGCTCGGTCCCGAACTCATCGACCGTTACGGCAAGGAATTCGCCGCCGCCTGGAACGGCGCGCTCGACCAATTGAAACTCAAGGCGATGCTGAAGGACAAGCCGCAATATCTCGCGCTCTCCGCCGTCGCCGCGCCGGACTCACCTCTCGACCAGCTCTTCACCGCGATCGCCGATGAGACTGCATTGACGAAGGACAGCACCGCCGAGGGCGACACCGGCATGGCGCAGCAGGATCCAGCCGGCATGGCCAAGGGCCTCGCCCGCATCGGCCTGCAGGTCGCCGGGGGGAAGTCGCAAAGCCGCGCCGGCGCAAGCCCGGCCGTTGCGCAGAATGCCGGCGCGAGCCTCGAGGCGCAGTTCCGTTCGTTCCAGGCGCTGGTCGGCGGGGCCGCCGGGCGCCGGCCGCTCGATGCGCTGACGCAGAACTTCCACGACATCTTCCAGAGCCTGAAGCTCGCGGCCGATGTCCCCACGCAGACGGAGCGCGTCAACGCCAATCTGCAGCTGCAGATATCGACGTTGCGCGCCAATGTCTCGCGCCTGCCCAAGCCGCTGGCGCGCATGGTCAACGCGGCGGCCGACGAATTCGAAGGCAATGTCGCCGAAACCTCCGTCGCCAACCTCAACCAGACCCTCGACCAGACGGTGACGCGCGCCTGCGAGGAGGCCGTCAACGGCCGCTATCCCTTCACCCGCGACGGCGCCGACGAGATATCGATGGCGGATTTCACCAAGCTGTTCGCGCCGGGCGGCCTGATGGACCGCTTCTTCGCACAGAACCTTGCGCCGCTGATCGACATGACCGGCCAGGAATGGACCTGGAAACAGGATGCGCGTTCCAGCAAGGACCTTGCAAAATCGACCTTGAAGGCGTTCCAGGCGGCGGCGGAGATCCGCAGTGCCTTCTTCCCTTCCGGCGGTTCGGTGCCCTCGGTCTCGATCACCATCACCCCCACCTCGATGAACAGTGAAGTCGACAGCGCCGTGCTCGACGTCGACGGGCAGACGGTCCAGAGCGCCCAGGCCGGCAACGCGCCGAGCATCGTGACATGGCCGAGCGGCGCCGCTTCCGGGTCGGCGAGCCTCAGCCTCGTGCCGGAAATGCCTGGACGCGAGTCCGCGCTTAAATTCGAAGGACCGTGGGCATTGAAGCGACTGTTCGACAAGGCGACCATTACCGGCGACGGCGCCAACACCGAGGCGCGTTTCGTGATCGGCGGACGCGATGTCGCATACACGATCCAGGCCGGCTCGGGGGCCAATCCCTTGCTGCTGCCGGCCTTGTCCGGCTTCAGCTGTCCGAAGGCGTTCTGACATGGCTGGATCGCGCCTTCATTTCGATACTCTAATGTACACGCTTGTGGCAGAGTGGCTTGGGCACGCGGCCCATGGCCGGTCACAGAGGACGCTCGCTGAGCGCTTGGTGGCAAATTGAGCACTGTCGCCCTCCCCATCGACAGCTTCGGCGTCAGCCACCAGGGCTGCGTGCGCGACCACAACGAGGACAACTACCTCATCGAACCGCAGACCGGGCTCTGGGTGGTGGCCGACGGCATGGGCGGGCATGAGGCCGGCGAAGTCGCCGCGGCCAGCATCGTCGACCATCTGGCGACGATCGGTATCGCGAGTTCGGCGCCGGACCTCCGCGCCCGCTTCGAGGACCGGCTCAGCCGCGCCAACGCCGAGATCCGCGACATATCGCGCTCGCGCGGCATCACCATCGGCTCCACTTTCGCGGCCCTGCTTGCCATGGATGGACGCTTCGCCTGCCTGTGGGCCGGCGACAGCCGCATCTACCTCGTCCGCAACGGCTCGATCTTCCAGGTCTCGAAGGATCACACCGAGGTGCAGGAACTGCTCGACCGCGGCATGATCAGCGCGGAAGAAGCGCGCAACTGGCCGCGCCGCAATGTGATCACCCATGCGGTCGGCGTCAGCGACGAGCTCGAGATCGATTTCCAACAGGGCGAGCTGATGGCGGGCGACGTCTTCGTGCTGGGCACCGACGGACTGACCGCGCATGTCAGCGACGCCGAGATCGAGGCCGCGGTGAGGTCTGCCACGCCGCGGGCGGCCTGCCAGACCCTCTTGGACATGGTGCTGGCGCGCGGCGGCACCGACAATGTGACCATCGTACTCGTGAAGATCGGCAGCGGGCATAGTGGCGCGCACCATTCGGATCGGTCCGCAGTGGAGGGCCTGGCCAGATGAGCGACGACGACAAGACACGGATTTCGACGAACGTCACCTATGCCGGCGTCGGCACGCAGCTCAGCGGCATCTACGAGCTCGACGAGAGGATCGCCTCGGGCGGCATGGGCGAAGTCTATCGCGGCCACAACATTCAGACCGGCGACCATGTGGCGATCAAGATCGTGCTGCCCGAATTCGCCCGCGACCAGACAATCCTGTCGCTGTTCCGCAAGGAAGCGTCGATCCTCAATCATTTGTCGCACGACGCGGTGGTGCGCTACCACGTGTTCACCATCGATACGGGTATCGGCCGCCCCTATCTCGCGATGGAGTTCGTGGACGGCCAATCGCTGTTCGACGTCATGCGGCGCGGGCCGATGCCGGGGGAGGACGTGCGCCGGCTTTGCCATCGGCTCGCATCGGGCCTCGCCGCGGTGCACCAGGCAGGCGCGGTTCATCGCGACCTTTCGCCGGACAACATCATCCTGCCGGGCGGGCGGGTGGAGCGCGCCAAGATCATCGATTTCGGCATCGCGCGCTCGGCGACGGTCGGCGGCGAAACGCTGATCGGCGGAAAATTCGCCGGCAAATACAATTACGTCTCGCCGGAACAGCTCGGCCTCTATGGCGGCGAGGTGAGCGAGCAATCCGATATCTACAGCCTCGGCCTGGTGCTGGCCGCGGCGCTGCGCGGAAAGCCGCTCGACATGGGCGGGTCGCAATACGAGGTCATCGAGAAACGCCGGACCGTGCCGGACCTGTCGGATATCGATCCCGATTTCCACGAACTCATCGAAGCCATGCTGCAACCGGATCCGCGCGACCGGCCGGCCAGCATGGCCGAGATCGCCCGAGCAACGCGTGGCGAGGATCTCGAGCCGACATTGCCGCCGCCGGTGCCGTTCGGCGCACGCGAACGCTCGGGCCTGCCGCGCGCCGGCTGGACGGCGGCGCCGGACCCGAAGCCCCAGCCACCGGCGCCTCCCGGCGAGCCGCGCTTCGTCGAGCATGTGCGCCCGGCATATTTGTCGGAGCAACGCCCCGCGCCGGCTGCCGCTCCCCCCAGCGCGCCCGCACCGGCTGCGCCCAAAAAGGCTTCGCGGATGCCGGCCATCGCCGGCGGCGTCGCGGCGCTCGCTGTCGTGGCGGCAGGCGGCCTCTATTTCAGCGGCGCCCTGGCGCCCAAACCAGTGGCGGAAACATCCAAGCCGCTGACGCCGAAGCCGGTCGCCGAAGCCGCCAAACCAGTGGCCGAAGCGCAGCAGCCGGAGGCGCAGAAACCACAGCCGCAAGCGCCGGTCGCGCCTCAGCCGGAGGCGCCGAAACCTGATACGGCGAAGCCGCCCGCCCAATCCAACGCGGAGGCTAAGACGCCCGTCGAGCAACCGGCGCCGCCAGCCACCCAGCCGGAGAGCGAGGCCAACAGCCAGGCGCGTCTCCCACAGGTCGAGACCAAACCGGTGCAACCCTCGGCACAACAGTCGTCAACGCCTGCGCCGGCTCCCGCGCCAACGGTCGCGGAAAGCCCGCCGGCGCAGCCGCCGAGCGAGCCGGCGGTCAAGGCGCCGGAACCGAGCCAGGCGGCTGAGAACAAGTCCACACAAGAGGCAAATCCGCCAGCGGCCAAGCCGAGCGTGAAAGACCTCGTGGACATGCTTTCCAAGCTGCCCAAGCCGAACGCGTCCCCGCCGCCGACCTCGCAAAGCCAGGCGGCGGCGCAGCCAGCCCCTCCGCTGGCCGAGCCGAAGGCGCAGACCCCGACAGCCAGCCAGCCGGAAACACCGGTAAAACCGGCGCAACAACCGCAACAACCGCAAACACCGGCGGCCAAGCAGCCCGACACCGATGTCGCCATCAATGTGCCGAAGCCAGCGGTTCCGACACAGGAAGATGATATGGCCAGGTGGAACGACCAGCGCTCCTGGGTGCGCGATTTCAGCGGCGGCAGCTGTTTCTACGCGAACGTGACGTCGGGACCCGGCGTCGCCCCCACGATCGAGGGCTACGGAACGGTGGTTCAGCCCTTCGAGCAATTGCTCAGCGATTTCCAGTCCAGGTTCCATGTCGAGCCGGACATCAGCGTGCGCCTCATCACGCTCTCCCAGTGCGGCGTGCCCACCTTCCTGCGCTTCCTCGACCGGAGCTCGGCCGCGAGGCCGCAGCTTGTGCTGGACCGGACATCGGTCCCGGACGGCTCGCCGGTCAGCGGCGCGCTCTATACTGGTAGTGGGCTCGTCTCGAACATCATGCTGATCGACCACAAGGGCGTTGCCTTCAACCTCGACGACCGCATGGTGCCGCAGACCGACAAGGTGACCTTCAACATCCCGATCGGCCTCGCCGCCGCGGACAAGGCGGCCGGCAAGGCGGTGCCGCAGATCATGCTGGTGATCACCGGGCCCAAGGACATCCAGGCCGCGATGTTCTCCAGGCCGACGCCGGCCTCGGAGCTGTTGCCAAAAATCCTCGAGGAGATCGAGGCCGACGGATCGCAGTTCTCGGCCACGGCCACCTATTTCCGGCTTGGCGGATAGCATGAACGCCGATGGACTTTCGCACCCTGCGCTCCCTGTACCAGCCCTCGCCACGCAAGCAGCGTAACTGGCTTCGCTCACTCTTGCCGAGCCACATGACGCTTACGGCGCTGCTCGGCGCGGCGCTCCTCTCGATCCTTTCGCCGGGCAAGGCGCATGCCGAATTCACCGTCTGCAACCAGACGCTTGACGTCGTCAATCTCGCGGTGGGACAGAAGGTCGACAATGCCGACCAGACGGACGGCTGGTGGACGATCGGCGCCAACCAGTGCGTCAATGTCATCCGCGAGGAGCTGACCAACCGCTATATCTATCTCTACGCGACGGACGTCTTCGGCCACGCGATCCTCAACGGGACGACAGAGATGTGCATCGACCGGCGGCGCTTCTCGATCCGCGGCATCGAGGAGTGCTGGCAGCGCGGCCATATCGCGGCGCGCTTCGTCGAGGTCGATACGCTCGAGCAGGTGCGCTGGACCTATTTCCTGACCGGAAACAGCCCGTGACGCACTCGATCGACACGAGCTTCAAACAGAAGAAGCTGGCGCGCCTGGCCGAGCGCCGGCGCAAGCTCTGGCGCGGAATCCTTGCAGGGGCCGCAACGCTCGCCGTCGCCGCTTTAGCCACCGGCTTCTACCTGACCAAGGACTATTGGTCGTTCGGCGACGAAGATGAAGAGCTGCATCCGGTCGAGGGTATGGAAGACGTGCCCCCCGACGCCTCGGTCTATGTGCCGGCGATCATCGATCTCGCCGGCGATCCTATGTGGATCACGCTGGCGCCCGATGCCGACACCGCGACGAAGGGCAAGACCGTCGCGCGTCCGGCCGAGCTCGACAGTTCAGGGGCTTCGCCGCAGATCGAAATCCTCTCCGATGTGATGCTGAGCGCCAGCGAAAAGTTCATGACGACGATCCCGTCGACGCAGGAGGATTTCGCCTTCTTCCAGGCGCAGCGGCAGGCGGCTCCAAAGCCTTCGGGAACGGCGCCCGACGATGTGCAACCAGCCCCGCCCGCTCCGGCCGCGGCGTCGAGCGACCAACAGGGCGATCCGCAAGGCGATCTGGCGAACGACCTCCAGGCGGCGCCGGACGAGAGCGACGCCGGCTCGGCGCCCAAGGCCGACGCCGATGATCCGGAGGCCGGCTGGGGCGAGACCATCGACCAGGGGGAAGCGGCACTGCCGGCCTTCAAGAAAACCGCGATCGAGAACAACACGACCGTCGCGACCGTCACCAGCGAATATCAGCGCTTCGAGGCGACCGAGGACACGTTCGTCAAGATCCTCAACGACCGCAGCCTGGACAGCGTGGCGCTCGACGCGCATTTCTCCGCCGACGACGCGAAGCTTGCGGGCGAGGCGCTGAAGACGCTGTTCAACCGCGACGGGCTGGAGGCCGGCTTTGTCGTGGCCATGCGCGGGTTCCGGCCGAACCGCGAGACGACGACGATGTCGCTGATGCAGGTCTCCGTCTATGCGAGGAACGTCTATGTCGGCACGCTGACGCGCAATGCGGCCGGGGCCTTCGTGTCGGGCGTCGACCCCTGGGTGCGCGAGGATCTGTTCAACTATTCCGGCGCTTCCGACCAGGGCGGGCCGAAGCGTCAGTACCGCCTGCTCGACGCGATCTATTCGACGGCGGCGCGCAACAAGGTGCCGACCAGCGTCATCGGCGAAGCGATCATGTATCTGTCGCGGGGGCAGGACCTCGACGCCTTCGCCAGCGAGGACCAGCGCCTGGTGCTGATCTATTCGCAGACGCCGCGCGGCCAAGGCGAGATCTCCGGGCGGGTGCTCTATGTCGGCGTCCAGGGCGCGGACAGGAGTCTCGACTGTTTCGTCTTCCAGCAGAGCGACGGCCAGTATGCCTGCGTGACCGGCGACGACCAGGTGCGCTCGCTGACCGTCACCAACGGCATGGTCACGCCGGTCGCCGGGGTGATGACCTCGACCTTCGGCCCGCGCAAGCATCCGATCCTCGGCACGGTCCGGATCCACAAGGGCGTCGACTGGGCGGCGCCGGTCGGCACGCCGATCATGGCCGCCTTCGACGGCGAGATCTCCTTCCAGGGCGATGGCGGCAGCTACGGCAATCTGGTGAAGATCGCGCATGCCAACGGCCGCGAGACGCGCTACGCGCATATGCAGAAATTCGCCATCGCCAGCGGCGTCGGCACCAAGGTGAAGGCCGGCGACGTCATCGGCTATATCGGCACCACGGGGCTTTCGACCGGCCCGCATCTGCATTTCGAACTCTACCAGAATGGCGAGGCGATCGATCCGCTGGGAACGGTCACCACGGTTGCCACCGCCGTTGCCGTCAGCTCCGGCAGCTCCGGCGATACTGCCGTCGAGACGCTGACCGACCGGATCGTGCATGTCGAGAGCGGCGGCAGCGCCCGCGCCAAGAACCCGCTTTCCTCGGCGACCGGCGCCGGCCAGTTCATCTCCAAGACCTGGATCCGGATGATGAACACCTATCGGCCCGACCTTGCCCGCTCGCTGTCGACGGCGGACCTTTTGGCACTTCGCTACGACGCGACGCTGTCGCGCGAAATGGTGCGCAACCTGGCGCGCGAAGGGGAAGCCTATCTGCGCGCCCGCGGCCACCAGATTACTGCCGGCCGCCTCTACCTTTGCCATTTCCTCGGCATGGAAGGCGCTGCCCAGGTTCTGGCGGCCCCCGGCTCGACGCAACTGAGCGCCGTGCTGGGGTCGGCCGTCATCCAGGCCAACCCGTTCCTCACTGGCAAGACCGCCAGTTACGTCGTCGATTGGGCCGAGCGGAAGATGGGGCAGAAAGCGCCGCGCGTGGTGACCGATCAAGGCCAGCCGACGACGACCACGACCGAAGTCCGGCAGACCTCGCCGGAATTCGAAAAATACAAGCAGGCGATCACCGCGCTGATGGGCTCCATCCAGGATACGCTGGAGCCCGGTTAGGCCTCTAGGGAGCGCTGCCGTCCGCTGCGTCGCGATGAGCCGGCGCCGGCGGCCTATTCGGTCCTGATCCGCATTTCCACCCGGCGGTTGACCGGATCGTAGGGGTTGGCGACGCGCGGGTGCGACTTGCCGAGGCCTATCGCCTCGAGCCGCGCCGATTCAACGCCGTTGGCTTCGAGGAAAGCGGCCACCGATTGCGCCCGTCGCTGCGACAGGTCCTGATTGTAGCGATCCGTGCCGGTCGCATCGGTGTGACCTTCGACGACGAAGCTGAACGTGCTCAGCCTATTGTCCTTCAGCGCCTTGGCGAACTCGTCCAGCTCCGTGCGCGCGGTCTGGTCGAGCTGGGCCGAATCCAGGGCGAAATTGATCATCATGTCGAGGCCGGCCTTCTGAGGCGGCGCCTCGTTCTTCTCGGCCTTGCTCTTGCACTCTTCCTCGGTGCCGACGCAGATGCCGCGCGAGGCGCCAAGATTGCCTTGGCCGGCGAAGAATTTTACGATGTCTTCCGATTTCTGAAGCGGATCGGCGTAAACGTGCGTTGAAAAAAGCACGGCCGCCAATGCCAAGGCTGAGCTGCCCCACCGCATGACCGTCACTCCTGTTAGAACGGGCCTGTTTGAACGGGTTTTCGCTGGCGCGCACTATATCAAATCCCGAAACGATTGTCTGTGAACAAGCGCACGTTGCCAGTGGCTTCCGCCTGATAAAGGTGGAGGCTTGACCGGCACTCAGCCGCGGGCTTGAGTGTTGTTCTGCCGGTGCTCGGGGTGTGGCGGCCATGGCCAATGAACTCGGATACAGAACGGCGAGGGATCTGTTTCTTGCCTGTCCCGCGATCGCCCGGGACATGAAATCGCCGGCCGCCGCCCAACCCCCGCTGGAATTCTGCCGCGCTTTGCTCGCCGGGCGCGTGCCGGAGGAAGCCGTCACGTTCTGCGCCTATCTCCTGCCCGAGCGCGCCGCGGTCTGGTGGGGGCATGAATGCCTGAGCAATCTCGCCGAGCTCCTTGCCGAAGGGGATCTCGAATTGCTGGCGCTCGTCAATGACTGGGTGGGCGAACCCGGCAATCCTCGCCATCGCGCGGCGCTGAGCAGCGTCGTCGATCCGTCGCCGGCGACGCCGGCCGCATGGATCGCGCTGTCGGCGGCGTGGCGCGACCCGGCCTTCGACATGCTATCGACCGGATTTCCCGCCGCCCACGCCGTCAACGCCGGGATCCTGGCGGCGCTGGCCCGTGTCTCGACCGCGGATCGCTTCGACGTGCTTTCCGCCTTCGTCGAAATGGGCATCCAGATGGTGGAGATCGAGGCGCAACGACCATCGGTCGACGCGTATTAGAGCATGTCTCCCGAAAGTGGAAACCGGTTTCGGGCCAAAGACATGCGCAAAATCAAAAGCCTGAAGCGCAGGGAGCGAATCTGAAAGATCGCGACGCGCTTTGGAGCAGTTCAGCAATCATTTGCAGCCACCTTGCGCCCACCGGGCGAGCGCGACCTTGAATCGGGTGCCGAGCGGATGCTGCAGGCGCAGGACGGAAACGTCATTGGCGGCGAAATTCTTCGCCTGCTCGCAGAGGCGGGTCTCATTCCACTCGTGACAGCCGTCGCAGTGCTTGCCCTGCCAGACCGATTTGTCGAGGCCTTCGACCGGGCTGAAAATCGGCTCACTCTTGATCAACTGGGCTATGCTCTTGCCGTCGATCGCCGGGTCGCCGAACTTGACCGGGCGATCGAAAAAGATCGGCCCATCCGTGGCCAGCTTCGGGATCTTCTCACGCAGCGCGTTGAGCGCAAGCTGGTCATCGGCCTGGCCGGGCGCCGCACCGGTGTTGCGCGTCCCGGAACCGGCTTCGGCCTGCGGCGGGTTCGCCTCCCCGACGATCAGCGGCGCGTTGAGGTCGACCTTGTGCAGCACGACCTCGGTGGTCAGCGAGACATTGATCCAAGGGCGCTGCTTGCCGGCGGTCGCCTTGAAGACGTCGCTGGTCACCCTGTTCATGGCTTCGGTGACGGAGACGTTGGATTCGCCGATATGCTGGAGCAGCGCCGTGGTGAAAGGCGAGTGGTCGCCCGACCCGTCATAGGCCAGTTGGTTCGGGCTGGCGGCGAAGGCGACCAGCGTGCCGGCGCCGCCATTCTCGATCGGGATCTCGGCAAGGCCGCTGCTTGCGCCTTTGATGCCCGCGCTCTTGGCCAGCACGTCGGCAAGCGGGTTGTCGCGGCAAGCATCCAGGAACACCAGCCTTATGCTGGTCTCGCGCGACATCTGGCGCAGGATGAAATCGACCGAGACGGCCTCGAAATCGAGCGAGGTCTCGTCCTCGAGCGCGGCATCGACCGGCAGCAGATAGTTCTTGCCCGAAACCTGCAGGCCATGGCCGGCATAGAAGAAAAGCGCGATGTCGGCGCCGCGCACCTCCCTGGCGAACTGCGCGACGGTAGCCTGCGTCTGCTGCTTGGTGAGGTCGAAGCCGGAAACCACCTCGAAGCCGAGGTCCTTGAGCCGCCCGGCCATGGCCTGCCCATCCCGCGCCGGATTGGCGAGGGCCGCCGCGTGCTGATATTGCGAGTTGCCGAGCACCAGCGCGACGCGCCGCTCGGCATTGGCGGCCGCCATCGTCAAGAGCAGGGCAAGCGCCACGAGCCCCGCGGCGCGAAACATGCCACCGCAAAAGGCGATCGGAGCCGAACTCACCGCCACCTCAGTTAGCGAGCTTCGTGGCGGAGAATTCGATCCGCCGGTTGAGCGCCTTGTTCTTGGGCGTGTCGTTGGCCGCGACCGGCTTGTCCTCGCCATAGCCGGCGGAGCTCAGCTGGTTGCGCGGAACGCCGTCGGCAATCAGCGCGTCGGCGACCGCCTTGGCCCGCCGTTCGGAGAGCACCTTGTTCGCCTCGGGCGATCCATCGGAATCGGTATAGCCGGACACCTCGACCTTGAGGGTCGGGCATTTGCCGACGACGCCTTCGACCTCCGCCAGCAGCGGGCGGCTCTTGGCGTCGAGCCTTGCGCTTGCCTGGCGGAAATAGATGGCGCCGGTGCGCGAGAGCACGGCAAACCGGTTGAGGCACTCCTCGTCGCTGAAATTGGCCTTCGCCGCATCGGTGGCGACGGGACCCACCTCGGCGGTCGATGCCGCAACGGTCTGCACGGCGGCCGGCTTGCCGCCGTCGGCGTTGAAGACGAAATCGAAGGACACCGACGCGGTGGGCACGATGTTGGTCACATTGGCGGCCTGCTGCAGTTTGTCGATGTTGGGCAGGAGGCCGAAATCCTCGACATGGACGGCGACGGGCGCCTCGGAGGCGACGGAAACCTGGGTGTCGCTGATCATGGTGACGACGACGCTCGCCTCCAAATCCTTGCTGACGCCATGCAGGTTGAGATGAAACGGCAAGGTCGTCTTCACGCGGCGCTTGGTCGCCAAGTCGGCGAACGCCGCAGGGTCCACCTTCGCCGTCACCTCGGCCGTCGGATAGGTGAATGTCTCGAAGAACAGGAAGCGCATGCGGACGTTGCGCAGATCGACGCCGGTGTCGACGGAGTTGAGGTCGAGGCTGATCTTCGCATCGCCGGCCGAACTCAGCGTGCCGGTGATGTTCCTGATCTTGTTGGTCTCGACGATCGTGTTCTTCTTGACCGACTGGTAGGTGAGCACCGAGGCGGACGGGTCGAGCATCCAGTTGGGCGCGGCGCTGGCGGTCTGCGATCCGAGGACCAGCAGCGTGGTAAGGATCAAGCCAAAAGCCGCAGCCTTGGTCCGCGCTTTTTGCCACAATGCAACGACTTCGAACATGGAACGCCCCCGCCAGGACAACCCGATCTCGATACCGGCACGTGGCCGGAGCATAGAGCACTTGCCTCTGCTTGGCGAGCGGTTACGGCAGGCTGCAGAAAAGCGACCCCAATCGCCACGCATCGGAAAGCATGGGGTCGGGGCGTTATCACCACCCGCCGCCGCCGCCACCACCATTGCCGCCGCCACCCAGAGGCGCAATGGTGGGTGGGGTTTCGTTCTTGACCGGTTTGATCACTTTCTTGGCGGTCGCCTTCTTCTGCTTGACCACCTTCGGCGTCGTCGTCACGCGAACGTGCTTGGTACGATGTTTCGTTGTCGGTGCCGGTTCGAGCCTAGGCGCGATGGTCGTGCACCCAGCAACCGCAAAGGATAGGAATGTTGCGATGACCGCCTGCTTCAATGCCCTGCCCACCATTGCCTCCTTGTTGATCAGAACAGGTCCCGACGCGGATTGGCTTGCTCCCAAACAGCTCTGGCCGTCTTGATCAGTTGGTCGTCGACCGAGCCGCCCGCCGGGATTTTCGATTTGAGTTCGGAACGCAGTTGCTTGAGCGCAACCGACTTCGGCTTGTCTCCAAACTGCGCCAGCGTGGTGCGCGCGCCGGGCAACTCGTTGCGGAGGTCGAGCCCGGCGGCAAACGCCAGATAGCGGACGGCGACGACCTGATCGGATTTGTCGCCTTTCTGCATTTCGATGGCCGCGCGGTCGTATGCCGCCGAGTAGTCGCCACGGTCCGTCGCCAGTTCGAACAGCCGCTGCGCCTCGGCAAGGTTCCGGTCCACGCCGTCGCCGTCCCGGTACATGCGCGCAAGGCTGCCGGGCGCATAAGGCTGGCCAAGATCCATCGCCTTCTGGAACAGCGCCCGCGCCTGCTTGGTGTCCTTCTCGACGCCGCGCCCACTGAGATAATTGCGGCCGAGAATGTTCATCGAATACATGTCCTGGCGTTCCACGCCCGCCTTCAGAAAAGCGACGGCACGAGCGGGGTCGGCAGGCACGCCATTGCGTCCTTCGGTGAAGATCGCGGCGAGATCGTTCATGGCATAGGTATGACCCATGGCCGCTGCCTTGAGCAGCAGGTCCAGGCCCTTGCCGGTATCTCGCTCGACGCCAAGACCGTTGAACAGAGCGCGGCCCCAGGCGGTCATCCCATAGGGATCGCCCTTGTCGGATGCCTTTGCGTAGAAACCATTGGCTTTCTTGGGATCAACGGCCGTCCCAATTCCTGAAGAGGCAATGTAGCCAAGCTCGAACACCGCGCGGACATGTCCCTTGTCGGCAGCGTCCTGGATAGCTTTCCTCGCCTCGTCGACCTTGCCGGTGGCGAGCAGCGCGCGCCCGAGCTCGTAGTGGAAGCGGGCGACATCGGGATAGGCCTTCACCGCCGCCCGGCAGGCCTCCACCGCGCCGGCGCCGATCTCATTCGGCAACAGGCCGGGGACGACGCCCTGCAGGTCCAAGGGCTCGCCTGCCTGCGTGTCGCATGGATCGACACTTGGCGAGAGCTTCATCGTCGCCGGCTTCGACGAGGTATTGTCAGCCGTGATCTCGAAGCCGACGATCAACGGTTTTGCGGCGCCGATCTGCGGTTCGTAGCGCAGCTGATCGATTTCATTGGCCATCAGGCTCGATTGCGGCGACAAGGTCCGGTCCGGAAGGGACAGCGTCCCGGTCGCCGGATAACTCGCGAGCTTCAGGCTGACGCCCGGATCCTTGGTCGGGACATCCAGCTTCAGCGGCACGGGGCCGACACCGACGGGAATCTTGACGTCGCGGTTCTCGATCGCCTCGGCGGCGCCGGCGATGTGGATGCCGCGCTCCGCCACCTCCTGCTTCTGCTCGGACTCCAGCGAGGCCACGAGTTGCTTGCCCGCCGCACCGTCGCCGTTCTTGACCCGGAACACCAGGATGCCTTGCGATCCGCCGCCCCATTCGTCATGCGTGGCGTAGGCCAGCATGTCGACCTGGTCCTCGGCGTCGGCGCCCTTCGGCACATCCATCGCGAGCCGCGGCAGATCCTTGCCCTCTATCGGCTCGCCTGTCGCGACCGGCTTGCCGTCCAGGATCAGACGCCCCAGCGCCGGCGGTCGTTCGATGCTGACGGTGACCGCGCCGCCATCGACGTCGACCGGCACCGGCAGGTCGAGCACGACAGGCCCGACGCCCGACGGCACGGTCTTTTCCAGCACCGGCGGCAAAGCCGGCCGGTTGGCGCGACGCATCAGCACCACCTCGTCGATCAGCGAGGAATTCTCCCACGGAACCTGCGCCCCCTTGGTGGCCTCGACCACGTCGCGGCGCACGGCCGCCATGACCGAGCGTATCTCCTGGTTCGGCGCCAGCGCGCGGCGCGAGAAGGCGGATGAAAACGGGCTGAGATCGCCGGAGCCGTCATAGGCCACCGCACCCGGCTCGGTGGCAAACGCTATCAGCGTGTTCAGCGAACTTTTCACCTGCGCCAGGCCGGTGCCGCCGGCCGCGATCAACTGGTCGCGCAGCCAGTAGTCCTTGCGCGGAAACGGGTTGTTGCGGCAGGCGTCGAGGATGATCACCTGGATCTTCGATTTGGCGCGCAATTGCTGCAGGACATCGTCCAGCTTGACCGCCTGGACCTCGATGTCGGCCGCGGCCTTGAGCGACGCGTCGACCGGGATCAGGAAATTCTCGCCGCCGATCTGAAAGCCGTGGCCCGAATAATAGACGACCGCCAGGTCGGCGCCGTCGACCGCCGCGAGATAGTTGCGGAACTCCTTCTCGAACTGGAGCTTCGTCAGGTCCTTGGCGACAAACACGTCGAAGCCGGCCAGCCGGAAGGTGTTCGACACGTCCTCGGCATCCTTGTCGGGATTCTTCAGGGCCGGGATCTCGCGGTATTCGGAATTGCCGATGACAAGGGCAACCCTTCGATCGGCGCACGCCTGCACCGTCGTGAGGCCCACGAGGATCAAGGCTGCAATCAGCGCGCAGCACCGCAGCATGGCAAAATCCCTAACTGCTCGTCGGCCACAAGAACGCAGCTTGCGACATCGTGGTCTGTTAAAGACTTCACAATCTGCCAAGACGGCAAGGAAACGCGCCTGCGATGGCAAGGCAGGTCGCGTATCCAATAAACTGCTAAAATAACTCAGAGGCCCGGTCGCCGCAATGACCTGGGCAGGCGTATCGAGGCGAGGACGCCCGGCTCATCCGGGCGTCCTCGGATATGTGCAAGCG
>NZ_RZTO01000079.1:0-12753 GCF_003997225.1 Mesorhizobium sp. M2C.T.Ca.TU.002.02.1.1 | reverse complement strand
TCCTTGAGCGCCTCGCGGTCGATGCGGATCGCGGCGCGCTGCTCGGGCGCCAGCACGAAGGCACCGACGCCTTGGCGCGCCTCGATCATGCCGTCGGCACGAAGCTGGGCGATCGCCTCGCGCACCACGTTGCGGCTGACGCCGAATTTTTCCGACAGCTCCTGCTCGGTCGGCAGCCGCGCGCCGGGGTTCAGTTCGCCGGATTCGATCTCGCGGCTGAGGAAGGCCGCGACCCGGTGCGGCAGCGTTTCGACGGTGCCGATGGCGGCCAGTCTCTGCTTCATGGAACAGTCTCCGTCGCGGGCAACAGACAGCCGGGATTCATCAGGCCCTTGGGGTCGAGGGCACTCTTCAGCGCCGCGACCATGCGGCGATGCGTCGGCGAAAGTCCGGCCCAGAATTCCTTGCGCCGGCTGCGGCCGATGCCATGCTCCGCGCTGATCGAGCCGCCAAGGCCGACGGCTATTTCATAGAGCCCGGCGATGACCTCGGCGCCACGCGCACGAGCCTCGTGTTCGGCAAGTTCGAGCGGCGGCAGCACGTTGAAATGGATGTTGCCGTCGCCGGCGTGGCCGTAGGCGAGGGGCATCCAGCCGGGATGATCGTTTGCGACGAAGCGGCGGGCCTGCTCGACCAGGGCCGGGATGTCGGAAATCTTCACAGACAGGTCGGTGCGCACATGATAGCCGCGCTTGGCCTGGCCTTCGACAAGACCTTCGCGGATCGCCCAGAAACTCCTGGCCTGCGCGGTGCTTGCGGCGAGGACCGCGTCGGTCACCAGGCCGTTTTCCATGGCATCGCCGAGGAAGCCGGCAAGCAAACCGTTGAGGTCGATGGCGGCGCTGGACGACAATTCGATCAGCACATGGACTGGCGCCGAGACCGGCGCTCTCATTGCGGGGTCGACCAGCCGGGCAAGCTCGATGCATTCCGAGCCGATGATTTCGAAGGCGGAGATCAGGTCCGAACAGTCGCGGCGCGCCCGGTTGAAAAGCGCGACGGCCGCCTCGAACGAGGCCAGGCCGAGATAGGCTGTCTCTGTTTTGGCCGGCTTCGGAAACAGCTTGACCTCGACGCGGGTGAGGATGCCCAGCGTGCCTTCCGAGCCGATGAAAAGCTGCTTGAGGTCATAGCCGCTGTTGTTCTTGCGCAGGCCGCAGATGCCGTTCCACAGCTCGCCATCGGCCAGCACCACTTCGAGGCCCAGGATCAGGTCTCGCGCCATGCCGTAACGTAGCACGTTGACGCCGCCGGCGTTGGTGGCCGCATTGCCGCCGATCTGGCAGCTGCCTTGCGCGCCGAGCGCCAGCGGGAAGAGGCAATCCCGCGCCTCGCACGCGTCCTTGATCGTCTGGAGCACGCAGCCGGCGTCGGCTTGCAGCGTGAAGTTCCCCGCATCGATCCGCCGGATGGCGTTCAGCCGCTCCAGGCTCAAGACGACCAGGCCGCCGCCTTTGCTGTCGATCGCGCCTGACACCAGGCCGGTGTTGCCGCCCTGTGGAACGACGCCCAGCCCGAGCTCATTGCACAGGCGCATCAGCGCCTGCACTTCGGCGACCGAACCAGGTCGCAGCACGGCAAGAGCGTCACCCTGATAATCGCCGGCCCAGTCTCCCAGATATTTCGCCATCCCAGCCGGCTCGACGGCAATGCCGTATTGTCCGACGGCACCTTCCATGGCGCTGAGGATTTCCGGCGAGAGGCGATGGACGGTCATAAGAGTTCATGTCTTGATATCGGGTGATGCATATCATCCTACAACTTGGTCCGAGTCAACGGCTCCGATAGCTGGCGGATAACCATCGGCCCACCGAATGGAGGCGCTGAAGTTGCCCATGCCGCCGATCAACGGCTGGGATAGGCCCTGCCTATGCGTTGTTCTGGCTGATTGCCGGTTGGTCAAAACCACCGCAATGGTGAACGAGGAGGAAGCTGCGGCTTGTTCCCGATCAGATCAGTTCGGTGAGGAGAAAAGATGATTGAACTGCCTTTTGCCCGCGCAGAATACCAGCAGCGGCTCGGAAAAATCCGCGCCGTGATGGCCAGGCGCGGCATCGAACTCCTAATCGTCAACGACGTCGCCAACCAGCATTACATCACCGGCTATGACGGCTGGTCGTTCTATACGCCGCAGGTCGTGCTTGTTCCGATCGAGGAGGTCGAGCCGGTCTGGATCGGCCGCGCCATGGATGCTGCCGGCGGCTTGCTGACGGCCTGGATGAAGCCGGAAAACGTGGTCGGCTTCCCGGAAGACCATGTTCAGCGCGCCGACCGTCATCCGATGGACTGGATCGCGGCCTGGATCGTCGCCAAGGGCTGGGGCAATCGCCATATCGGCATCGAGCTCGAAGCCTATTATTTTTCACCGAAGGCGCATGCGCGGCTCGTCGCCGGACTGCCCAATGCGAAATGGCACGACGCCGATCTGCTCGTGAACTGGATCCGCGCGGTTAAATCGTCGCCTGAAATCGCCTATCTGCGCAAGGCGTCGAGGCTGGCGCAAGCGGCGGTCGCGCGGGCCTACGAAGTCATTGCGCCAGGTGTACGCGAGTGCGACGCGATCGCCGCCATCCAGGCGGCGCAGATCGCCGGCAGCCCGGATTTTGCCGGCGACATCACCGCGTTGCCGCCGACGATCCTCGGCGGCGAAAACGCCTCCGCGCCGCACATCATGTGGAGCGACCGGCGGTTCGGAAAGGACGAAACGATCGCGCTCGAGCTGGCCGGCGTCTGCCGCCGCTATGCCGCCGGGCTCGCCAGGACCATGCAGCTCGGCAAGACGCCGGCGCGCGTCGCGGACACGGCAAAGGCCGTCATCGAAGGCATGGATGCTGTGCTCGATACCGTATGCCCGGGCACGACCGCCGAAGCGGTCGAAGCTGCCTGGCGCAAGGTCATAGAGCGTCACGGGCTCAAGAAGGAATCGCGCATCGGCTATTCCATCGGCGTTGCCTATCCGCCGGATTGGGGCGAGCATACGATCAGCCTGAGGCCCGGCGACAAGACGGTGCTTCAACCCGGCAATGTCGTCCATTCCATCCTGGGCATGTGGATGGACGGCTGGGGCATCGAGATCAGCGAGACCATTCTGGTAACCGAGACCGGCAACGAAACGCTGACGAAGTTCCCGCGGGATATCCATGTCAAATCCTGACCGGCCGTCTTCAGCGAGCGACACCGCGCCCGACATCGATGCCGGAATTCTCGATCGGATGATCGAGATCCGTCGCCATTTGCACCGCCACCCGGAGCTCTCGAACCGCGAAGCGGGCACGCAGCGCTATTTGCGCGAGATGCTGGTCGAGCAGGGGATTGCGGACATCCGCGACGTCGCCGGCTACGGGCTTGCCGTCGATATCGTCGGCACCGGCCGGCCCTCGAACCGCAAGGTGGCGATCCGAGCCGATATCGACGCCTTGCCGATCGAAGAGGAGTCCGGCGTCGACTTCGCGTCGGAAAATCCTGGCGTGATGCATGCCTGCGGTCACGATGCGCATGCCGCGATGGGCTTGGCGGTGGCCGCGCATCTCAATCGCTCACGCGACAGTTTCGGCGGAACCGTCCGCCTCATCTTCCAACCTGCAGAAGAGGACGAGCCGTCTGGCGGCAAACGGGTGGTGGAGGAGGGGCTTCTCGACGATGTCGATGCCGCGATCTGCGTCCATGTCGATCCGTATACGCCATCCGGCAAGGTCGCGGTCGGCTCCGGCCCCTACACTTTGGCGTGCGATACGTTCGACGTGCTGGTCACCGGCTCGGCGGCGCATGCGGCAAAACCCTATGAGGGTATCGACGCGCTGGCTATCGCCTGCTCCATGGTGGGCGAGCTGCAGAAGATCGTCTCGCGCGAGACCGATCCTTACGATCCGCTGGTCATCTCGGTGACCGCCATCGACGGCGGCAACGCCTACAACGTGACCGCCGGCAAGGTCGCGTTCAAAGGCACAATACGCAGCGGCAGCGACGCCACCCGTGAGCGTGCCTGGCGCCGGCTTCGCGAGATGCTTGAAGGAATAGCTGCAAGTCACGGCGCAAGCGTAAAGATCGACATCCACCGGGGCGAACCCGGCGTTATCAACGATACCGGGATGGCGGCCCTGATCATGGCCGGCGCCAGGGCCAGCATCGGCGTAGAAAATGCTCTCAACGTGCCGGGATGGAGCATTGCCGACGACTTCGGTTACTACAGCGAGAAACGCCCGTCGGTCTATTTCCGGCTCGGTATCCGCAATGAGGAGGCCGGATCGGTCTATCCGCTTCACCACGCCAGGTTCCGCGTCGACGAGGCCGCGTTGAAGAGCGGTGTCCTTACTCTGGTTTCGGCGGCAACGATGTACCTGGCCGGGCAGGAAGATCCCGGCGCTTAGCGTTTCGCCGGCGCCGGTGTCGGATCAGCCGGTCAAAGATACTGCGCGACCTTCTTGCCGACGGTCAGGAAGCGCAACGGGTCGACTGCCTCGCCGTCGTGACGCACTTCGTAGTGAAGGTGCGGGCCGGTCGAGCGGCCGCTGCTGCCGGTCTTGCCGATGATTTCGCCGGCGGCAAGCTTCTGGCCGACGGTGACATCGATCTCGCTCAAATGCCCGTAGCGTGTGGCAAAGCCGTTGCCATGGTCGACCTCGACCATGCGGCCGTAGCCGCCGGCCCAGCCGGCCCTGGTGACGGTGCCGGCGGCCGTGACCTTGGCCGGCATGCCGAGCGGCGCCCTGAAATCCATGCCGGTGTGCAGGGCGGCGCTGCCAAGGATGGGGTCGGTGCGGACGCCGAACGGGCTGGTCACCGCATGGCCCGGGGCGGGGTTGGCGAGCGGCAGCTTGCGCGCCTCCTTCTTGACCTGGTCGAGCGCGTCAAGCGCTTCGTCCAACTCCTTGACCTTGCTGTCGAAAGCCATTGAGGGATCAAGCGGAACCAGCGGGCCGCCGACATCGCTCTTGTCGAGCTCGCTGTCGACCGGCAGCCCCGCCGCTTCCAATGCCTGCACGATGCCATCCGCATTCTTGTAGGCGTTATCGGCAAGCGTGGTGATGCGCGAAAGCTGCTGGTTCTCTATGGCCTTCAGCGACGCATTGATCGACACGAACAGCTTATCTGCACGATCTGCGGCTGTTTCGCCATCGAGCGGGTCGGACCTCGTCGACCAGAGCGAGAAGGGCCTGGTGTCGCCCGCGCCCAAGGATGCGACGGAGTAGGTCGGCGCCTGCGAGAGGCTGCCGGTGACCTCGGCGTGCTCGTCCGGCTTGGGCGCCGCGGCCCCCGTCGCCTGCGCCTCGCCGACCTCGTTCTCGGCGCGTTCGAGGATCGGCCCGAGCCGTCCGTGCCGCTCGCTGAGCTGGGTTTGCCTGGCCAAGAGCTCGCTGACCTTGGTTTCCATCAGCTGCTGATCGAGAAGCTGGCGGCTGGTGATGCGGTCGACCTGAGCGCGCAGCGCCGAGATGCGGTCCTCGTAGGCCTGCTGCATGCGTGCCTGCCTGGCCGTCGTGGCGCCGATCAGGTCGTCGCGCAGCACAAGGTAGGAGGTGGCGAGCAGATAGCCAATGGCGATTGCCGCCAGGGCCGAGCCGATGAAGGCGGCGAGCCAGGGGCGGATGGTGAAATGCCTTATCTCGTTGCCCCGGGCGATGATGACCGTATGCGGTTCCTTGCGCCTGCCGAAGACCGCTGACTGACCGGTTGGTTTCACGGGGACCGAGCTTTCGTTACGGGGACCAACGATGAGCTCGATTACACATTATTAGGGTTAACAAAGGCTTGCCGTGCCGACTGCGCGGCGCCGAATGCACGCAGCACGGGCACGAGGTTGCGCGAAAATCTCCAGGACGCGGACGTCATGCCGCGTTGGCGATGGACACCAATGTTCTGCCAGGAGCAGCCTATGGCTCGCAGAGCAAAGGCTCGGGTTTCTTAACTGTCTTCGATTGCGTTTAGTTGACGTTTTTCGAGTAAAGGCGTGTTGGTATTTGGGATTCACCGTGGCGGTAGGAATGCTGGACGATCTGGTTGGCAAGATCCTCGACAAGATTTCGGGCACCAGTCTGCTGGCGACCGGGCTTTTGCTGCTGACTGCCTTTCTCAGCGCGCTTGTGGCCTATTGGCGCACGGTCGAGGAGAAGAGCTGGAAGGAGTTTTTCGAGTTCGCCATCCCGCACGAGGTCATCACCCATCCCTCCGCGAAGGCCGATCTTCTGTTCTGGGTCACCAAGAAGGCCCTTATGCCTTTCCTGATGCTGCCCGCCGGAATCGTCTTCGTCACGGCGGTGGGTTACGGGACCAACTGGCTGTTCTCGACACTGCTCGACTTCCAGCCGCCTCTGACCGAGGGGCCGGCAGGGCCGGTGACGGTTCTGATCTTCACCGTCAGCATGCTCCTCGCCTACGACATTTCCTATTATCTCTATCACGTCGCCCAGCACCGCTATCCGCTGCTTTGGGAACTGCACAAGGTGCATCACTCGGCCGAGGTGATGGTCGGGATCACCAAGGACCGGGTCCATCCGCTCGACGAGTTGATGAACCGAGCTTGGGACGGCATCATCGTGGGGTTCTGCTTCGGCATCTGGTCGCTGATTTCGCTGAACCTTGTCGAACTGACCGTTTTTGGCGTCAACGTCTACGTCATGCGTAACATTCTGATGATGGATTTCGTCAGGCACACGCATTTCAAGATCTCGTTCGGCCCGCTCAACCATTTGATCCTGTGTCCTCACTGGCATCAGCTGCATCACAGCGTCGATCCGCGCCACTACGACAAAAACTTCGGGCTGCTCTTCTCGTTCTGGGACCGGCTCTTCGGAACATTGTGTGTGCCGAGGCCTGACGAGGACTTCAAGTTCGGGCTGGTCGACCGCGATGTGCGCGACTATCAATCGCTCGCAGGCCTTTACGTCATGCCGCTCAAGCGGATGTGGGGACATATCGCCAGGCGCATCCGACCCGGAAAGTCAGGGTCACGCACCTCGCGAGCCTCGGAGGGGACACGGCCATGAACGCTCCCGTTGTGCTCGCAATCCCGCGGACACGCACCTTCGAAGTCGTGACATCGGCGGCGCGCCTGGCCGAGATCGCACCCGCCTGGAGCGCGCTCTGGCAGCGGGCTGGCGGGCTTGTCTTCCAGCACCCGGACTGGATCGCAGCCTGGTGGCGCACCACCCCGCAGCAGGAGCGGCGCGCACTCAGGATTGGGCTTGCCTGGAACGGCGACAGGCTCGATGGCGTGATAGCGCTCGCGACCTTCATGCGTTCCGGCATCCGCATACTCGAATGGGCGGCGAAGGATCACAGTGACTATGGCGACGCGCTGGTTGCGCCCGACACCGACCCGCAGGCGATCTCCCGCCTCTGGCAGTATGTTTTTGACCAGGGTGGCTTCGACCTGATCTACCTCAACCGTCTGCTGCCGGATGCCGGTGTTCATGCCCTGCTGGAACCGGTTCATGGCAAGGCGCTTCGGCCCAACCACCGCACTGAAATCAGCTATCGTGTCGCTGGCTCCTGGCAGCGTGGGGCGGAATGGTTCGAGACGTTGTCCAAGAAGGGCCGGCAGAACTATCGTCGTGGCCGCAAGTTCATGGAAGAAAGCGGTGCATTGCGTTTCCGGCTGCTGGATGCGGAGGACCCACGCGAGCCGGTGCTCGAGCGCGTCGCGACGTTGAAGCGCCTCTGGCTCGCTCGCCATGGTCGTGCCTCGGATCTGTTCGACAAGGGCTCGCCGGTTCTCGCCGCGCTCATCTCGGTGCTGGCCGACCTCGGCCTGTTGCGCATCTTCGTGCTGGAGCTTGACGACACGATCGTCGCCGTCTCGATCAATTTCGAGCAGCACGGCACGATGATGGCTTTCGTCACCACCTATGATCCCGAATACGAGCGCGCCTCGCCGGGTATGGTACTGATGATGGACTACATCCAATGGTCGTTCGACCGTGGCCTTGCCACGGTCGATTTTCTCTGCGGCGGCGAGGATTTCAAGCGGCGCTTCGCCACGCAATCAGTCATACTGTCGTCCATGATGGGCGCGCGCGGCTTGCGTGGCCATCTTGCCGCGCTGGCCGATAAGGTGAGCCATCGTTCGAAATCCTGGAGGACGCGGCGCCAGCCGAAGGCCGAGGCACCTGACGAGTAACGACCATAATTGTCGATTGGCGACGCTCAGAGCGCGCGAACGGCTTCCAGCACGGCCTCGGCATGGCCCTTGACCCGAACCTGGCGCCAGATGCGGGCGATACGGCCGTCCGTGCCGATCAGGAACGTGGCGCGCTCGACACCCATATATTTGCGCCCGTACATCGTCTTTTCGACCCACAAATGATAGGCCTCGATCACCTTGCGCTCCTCGTCGGCGACGAGATCGACTGTGAGATCGTGCTTCGCCTTGAATTTGTCGTGTTTCTTCACGCTATCGGGTGAGAGCCCGATCACCACGGCGCCGGCCTTTTCGAACTCAGGCTTCAACTGCGAGAAGCCGATCGCCTCGTTGGTGCAACCTGTGGTGTCGTCCTGCGGATAGAAGTAGAGTACGACGGGCTTGCCCCGGAACGCGGCGAGGCTGAGGGAGCCGCCGCCGTCACGCGGAAGATCGAATTGGGGTGCTGCGTCGCCCACCTGGAGATCAGCCATATCGATGCCCTTGTTTGCGGTTACGCGCGGGAGATCATCGATATAACGTGAGGCGGGGATTCGTCCACGACGAGTTCGTCACAACGGAATATTGCTTGGATCAGGAAGAACCGCAGCACGAGAAGATCAGGTTCAGGCGTGACGAGATCACCGACCTGGCGACGCTTCCGTCCGCCTGCAGCGTGCCGCCGCTTGGCCGCGCCGCGGTGCGGCGGCGCTTTCGCATTCTCGGTCGCGTGTTTGCCGGGCTTTGCGCGCTCGTGCTCCTGGCGGCGGCGGGCGTCTATGTCCTCGGCGCCTCGGGCATCGGCACGGAGCGCCTCCGGGCCGAGGCGGAGACCGCCATCGAGAAGCTCGCCGGCGTCGACGTCCACGTCGCCGTCGGCGCGGCGCGGTTGACGCTCGACGGGTCGAGCTTCGTTGCCCTGCAGGTGAACGACGTCAGCCTGAAGACGGCTGACGGCAAACCCATGGCCGATATCGGACGCGTGCGTTTCGGCATGCGCCTGCTGCCGCTGCTTTCCGGTGATGTCCGGCTGACCAGCGCCAGATTTTCCGACGCTCATATCGTGGTGGCCGCCATGCCCTCCGGCGGCGGCGACTGGACGGCGGCGCTGCGCAACCAGGACGGCCTTGTCGATCCGGAGAAAGTGTCGACGGCGGTGTTTGCCAGCGTCAACGACGCGCTGGATGCCGTGCGCGAGGACTCCATGCGCCAGATCGACCTGAGCAATGTCGAGTTCGATCTGCCGGACACCGGGCCGGCCAAGCGCGTGACCGTCGCTTCGGCGACCGTCGCGCAGAGCGGCACGGGAAGCATGCATGCCTCCTACGATGCCGATGTCGATGGCCGGCACGCGACCTTGGTCGCCTCGGCGACGCGCGATGCGACGGCAAGGCGCATTTCGTCGCTGGATGCCAAGCTCGAGATAGCCGGCCCCTCCGGCGAGGAAAATTCGACCGAGGCCGGCTCGTCCGAGGAGGGCGCGAAGCTGGGGTCGATCGCGTTGAAGCTCTCGGGCTCGGAGGCGTCGGGCGACAGCCCATCGCGCCTGGCGGCCTCGCTCTCGCTCAACGGTTCGGTGCTCGACCTGGACGAACGCGGGCTGCTGCCGACCGATGTCGATGCCGATGCCACGCTGGTGGCCGGTTCGAACAAGATCTCGGTCGACCGGCTGCTGATCAAAAGCGGCCGCTCCAGCTTCGATTTTGCCGGGTCGATCGGGCCGAAGCCGGCAGTGGCGGGAGAGGAACCCGCCTACCGCTATGACCTCACCAGCGATGGCTCGACGCTGGCACCTTCGGAATCGCCGGAACCGGCGCTTCAGTTCCTGGCCCGTATCGCCGGCGTTTACCAGCCGAAGAGCCGCAAGCTCGTCGCCGAGCAGATCGGCGTGCGCTCCGGCGGACCGGGTGAGGTGCTGGGCGCCGCCACGGTCGCCTTCGTCGACAACGGTCCGCCGGGCGTATCGTTGTCGCTCAATGTGCACGACATGCCGGTCTCGCATGTCAAGCAGTTGTGGCCGTGGTTCTCGGCCCGCAACGCGCGGCTTTGGGTGCTGGGCAATCTGTTCGGCGGCACGGTGACCGACGCCAATCTGCAGTTCCAGGTCGTGCCGGGGCGCCTGGGCAACGGCGTGCCGCTTACCGGCGACGAAGTGTTCGGCCGTTTCCAGATCGAAGGATCGCGCTTCGATACCGCCGGGCGCATCCCGCCGGTGCGTGACGCTGTCGGCGCCGTTGCCTTCCACGGCAACGATGTCGACATCGCGCTCTCCTCCGGCAGCGTCTACATGCCGAGCGGCCGCACGGTGGCGGCAAGCGGCGGCACGTTGACGATCAAGAACGCGAACCTGCCGATTGTGGTCGGCAAGCTCGATATCGACGTCGCGGGTGAGGCCCCGGCGATCGCCGAGCTTGCCTCCTATGAGCCGATCAATGCCATGCGCCATGTCGGACTGGCACCCGAGGACCTTTCCTTCTCCTTCAGCGTCCACGTCAGGGCTTACATTCCGCTTACTAAGGGCATGGACACCTCGACGCTCGATTGGCTGGTTTCGCTCGATTATCAGGACCTGTCGCTGGCGAAGCCCTTCGAGGACCAGACGGTGACCGAGGCCAATGGCTCGATCACCGTCGGGCCGAAGCAGGCGGTGATTTTGGCCGAGGCCAAGCTCAACGGCATTCCGGCCGAGCTCGATCTCGTCGAGCCCCTTGAAGATGATGGGCCGGCGCGCAGCCGCAAGGTTGCGCTGGTCCTCGACGACAAGACGCGCAATGCCAGCATGCCCGGCCTTTCGGACCTGCTCTCGGGAACCATCAAGGTGGCGATCGACAAGAGCGGCCAGGGCGCCCAGCAGGTCTCGGCGGACCTGACCAATGCCAGGCTCGACATTCCCTGGGCCGGCTGGAGCAAGGGTGCCGGCATCCCCGCCAAGGTCGCTTTCAACATGACAAAGTCCGGCAGCACCACCACGCTCTCGGATTTCGATCTCGACGGCAAAAGCTTTTCAATCGATGGCAATGTGACGCTGGTCAATGGCGCGTTGTCCACGGCCCGCTTCAGCAAGGTCTCGTTGAACCGGGGCGACGACGTCGCCGTTTCGGTGAGGCGCTCGGGCAAGGCTTATGCCGTCGACGTCAGCGGCGCGTCGCTCGATGCCCGCTCGCTGATCAAGCAGTTCACCTCGGATGTCGACACCGCGACGAAGGGCGCGGGCAGCGACGCTGTCTCGGTGAGCGCCGACGTGGCATCGCTGACCGGCTTCCATGACGAGGTGCTGTCCAATCTCAAGCTCGAATACAGCGCCGCCGGATCGCGCGTGAACGGGCTCAACGTCACCGCCGCGGCAAGCTCGGGCGCCGCGATCACGATCGACAACACCGCCAGCGAAGGCGGTCGAGTGCTCAGGGTGAAGTCCGCCGATGCCGGCGCGATCCTGCGCTTTCTCAACGTCTACGAGCATATGGAAGGCGGCGCGATCACGCTGTCGCTCTCGGGGTCCGCCGACGGGCCGATGAAGGGACAGGTGGACGCCCGCAATTTTTACGTCGTCAACGAACCAAAGCTCGCCTCGATCGTATCGACGACGCCGGCCGGCGATACGCGCAGCCTGAACGAGGCCGTCAAAGGCAATATCGACACGTCCAGGGTGCAGTTCGAGCGTGGCTTCGCCGAGATCGACAAGGGGTCCGGCTACCTGAAACTGGCGAACGGGCTGCTGCGCGGCCCGCGCATCGGCACGACCTTCCAGGGCACGCTCTACGATCCGAACAACAACATGGACATGACCGGGACCTTCATGCCGGTCTACGGGCTGAACCGCATCTTCGGTGAACTGCCGCTGTTCGGGCCGCTGCTCGGCAACGGGCGCGACCGTGGCCTGATCGGTGTCACCTACCGGTTGCGCGGCAACGCCAACAAGCCGACGCTCAACATCAACCCATTGTCAGTCGTGGCGCCCGGGATATTCCGCTCGATCTTCGAGTACAGGCAGCAGCCATCCCAAACCGCGCAGTAAGGTGCGGCCGATCAGACCGGCCGCACCAATACGTGCTTCTTCTTGCCGAGCGAAAGCTTCACAACGCCTTCCGGGCCGAGATCCTGAAGCGTGACGACGCGGCGGTCGTCGGTCAGCGGCTGGTCGTTGACGCGCACGGCGCCGCCCTGGATATGGCGGCGGGCTTCGCCGTTCGAGCCGGCCAGCCCGGCGGTGACAAACAGCGCCAGGATGCCGATGCCGGCCTCGATGTCCGACTTGGCCACCTCGACGCTGGGCAGGGTGTCGGCGAGCGCGCCTTCCTCGAAGGTCTTGCGCGCCGTCTCGCTGGCCGTCTCGGCCGCGTCGCGGCCGTGCAGCATGGCGGTGATCTCGGTGGCGAGGACCTTCTTCGCCTCGTTGATCTCCGAGCCGCCGAGCTTTTCAAGCCGCGCCACCTCGTCGAGCGGCAGCGTCGTGTAGAGCTTCAGGAAACGCCCGACATCGGCGTCCTCGGTGTTGCGCCAGTACTGCCAGAACT
This sequence comes from Mesorhizobium sp. M2C.T.Ca.TU.002.02.1.1, assembly GCF_003997225.1. Taxonomy (NCBI): domain Bacteria; kingdom Pseudomonadati; phylum Pseudomonadota; class Alphaproteobacteria; order Hyphomicrobiales; family Phyllobacteriaceae; genus Mesorhizobium; species Mesorhizobium sp. M2C.T.Ca.TU.002.02.1.1. The sequence continues at coordinate 123 of NZ_RZTO01000079.1, read as the reverse complement.
CGTAAGGGGAGAGCATGTCGCCATCGAGCCAGACCGCGCCTGATGCCGACTTGCCCATCTTGGCGCCAGACGAGGTGGTGAGCAGCGGCGTGGTCATGGCGAAGAGCTGCACGCCCTCCATGC
>NZ_RZTO01000799.1:0-2760 GCF_003997225.1 Mesorhizobium sp. M2C.T.Ca.TU.002.02.1.1 | reverse complement strand
GGCGCAGGCATCCGTCGCCGCCGCGCGGGCCGCGCTTGCGGCGTCGAGACAGCAGCTCGACGTCCTCAACACCCAGATTTCGGAAGCGGCCGCGGAAGTCGCGGCCGCCAAGGCGGATCTCGACACCGCTCGGCTCGACCTCGGCTTCACCGAAATCCGCTCGCCGATCGATGGCATCGTCGGCAACAGGCTGGCGCAGGTGGGCACCTATGTCTCGCCGGGCAGCTATCTTTTGACCATCGTTCCGGCCTCGGGCCTGTGGGTCGACGCCAATTTCAAAGAAGACCAGCTGCGCGCCATGGCCGACGGACAGGCCGCGACCGTCTATGCCGATGTCGATCCCGACCAGCCGCTCAAGGGCCATGTGACCAGCTTGGGGCCGGCCACAGGAGCGATCTTCAGCGTCATCCCGCCGCAGAACGCGACGGGCAATTTCACCAAGATCGTGCAGCGTGTGCCGGTCAGGATCACCATCGACGCCGACCAAGCCGGTAAAGTCGCCCTGCGGCCCGGCCTGTCGACGGTCGTCACCGTCGATACCGGGTCGCGCTGAGGGCGCCATGTCAGCGCCGGCCGCACCGCAATCCTTCCTCGCCAGCATCCTGCCGTTCATGGTGATGTGCGCGGGCATGTTCATCGCGCTGCTCGACATCCAGATCGTGGCTTCCTCGCTGCAGGATATCGGCGGCGGCCTGTCGGCCGCACAGGACCAGATCGGCTGGGTCCAGACCTCCTATCTGGTGGCGGAGATCATCGTCATCCCGCTGTCGGGCTGGCTCACCCGCGTCTTCTCGACCAGATGGCTTTTCACCATCTCGGCGGCCGGCTTCACGCTGGCCAGTATGCTGTGCGGCTTTGCCTGGAACATCGAAAGCATGATCGTGTTCCGGGCGTTGCAGGGGCTGCTCGGCGCCTCGATGATCCCGACGGTGTTCACCTCGTCCTTCCATTATTTCCAAGGGCCGCGGCGCGTCTATGCCGCCGCCGTCGTCGGCAGCATCGCCTCGATCGCGCCGACGCTGGGTCCCGTCATCGGCGGCTGGATCACAGACACCTTGAACTGGCACTGGCTGTTTTATGTGAACGTCGTTCCCGGCGCGGTCATCACGGTTCTGGTCGCTTTGCTGGTCAAGATCGACAAGGGCGATCTGTCGTTGCTGAGGGGCGCGGACTATATCGGCATGGCGCTGATGGCGGTCAGCCTCGGCACGGCGGAATATGTGCTGGAGGAAGGCTCGCGCTGGAACTGGTTCGACGACGCCACGATCCGCAACGGCGCCGTCATCGCCGTGGTGACGCTCATCCTGTTCGTCGTGCGCAGCCTGACCTATGCGCAGCCGGTGGTCGACTTCCGCGCCTTCGGCAACCGCAATTTCGCCATCGGCTGTTTTTTATCCTTCATTACCGGCATCGGCATCTTCGCCACGATCTACCTGACGCCGCTGTTCCTCGGCTATGTGCGCGGCTACAACGCGTTCGAGACGGGGCTGGCGGTGTTCTCCACCGGCGTCGCCTCGATGGTCGGCGTTCCGGTCTACATCTTCCTCGCCAAGCGCTTCGACACGCGCTGGCTGATGATGTTCGGGCTGGCCTCCTTCGGTGCCTCGATGTGGAGCTTCAGCGCCATCACCAGCCAGTGGGGCTCGGCCGAGCTTCTCCTGCCGCAGATCTTTCGCGGCTTCCCGCAGGTCTTCGCCGTCGCGCCCAGCGTCAATCTCGGGCTGGGCAGCCTGCCGCCGGAACGGCTGAAATATGCCAGCGGTCTGTTCAACACGATGCGCAATCTCGGCGGCGCGGTCGGCATCGCCATCTGCGGCGCGATCCTCAACAACCGCACCAACTTCCATTTCCTGACGATCGCTTCGCACCTCACGCCGCAGAACGAGGCGGCCATGCGCCTCCTCGACAATGTCGCGCTGCGCTACGGCCAACTGCCCGGTGCCGTCGACGACGGCCACGCCGCCGCGCTGAAGCAGCTCTGGCAGCTCGCCTATCGCGAGGCTTCGACGATGGCCTATGCCGATGCGTTCCTGGTCATCATGGTGGCTTTCGTCATCGCCACCGCGCTGGTGCCATTCCTGCGCAACGTGACGCCGAAGGCGCCGCCGCCGGACGCGCATTGAGCACGCAAGCAGTGATGGCGAGTGACCAAGGCGGCATCTACCACTTCACGCTGAAGCCGACCGTGCCGCCGAAGGCATGGCTGTCGCCGAAATCCTCCAGACTCGAGCGCGCGAGCAACTCGCCGTGGACGGAATAGCGGTCGTCGGCCCAGCTCAGCGAGCCGCCGATCCCGAGGCCGCCCCAAAGCTGCTGCGGCTTGCTGGTCACCCCGGTGCCGGAGACGTCGACATCGGTGCCGTCGAGGAAGTCGTAGTAGAGGTTGGCTATGCCATAGACATGCGAGCGGCTGGTCTGGCCCGCTTTGTCCTTCCAATCGCTCTCATAGTCGGCGGAGAGACCGAGGCGGCCGGTCAGGCTGTCGCTGCTGCCGTTGGAGACCAGCGCCCCATGGGGATCGGTGAAAGTGTCGAAGTCGACCGAGGTGCCGACGAAAGCGTCAAGAAGTTAACTTGGCGTTTGATTCCTGTCGCGAAGTTGAATTGTCGATTACTGATTTATTTCTTGCCGTTACTTAAGGCAACATTAGGTGTCTGAAATATAAGAAGTATAAATATAAGATTTCACTTGAATGCGCGGATGGCGGCCGCCGCCGGTGAGAGGGGGCAAGCGGAACCCGGGCGGTCCGGCCCGCTTATC
>NZ_RZTO01000798.1:0-2765 GCF_003997225.1 Mesorhizobium sp. M2C.T.Ca.TU.002.02.1.1 | reverse complement strand
CCTTCGTGCCAGTCCATGCGGATCGGCAGCGTCAGATCGAGATGGCCGAGCGCGCCGTTTTCGAATTCCGTGTCGACGAACCAGCAATGGGCGCCGAAGCGTTCGAGCAGACGCGCCTGGACCGACTTGATCGGCCCGGCCAGATAACGCGCGAGATCGACGAGATGGCTGCCATGCGCCAGCATGAAATAGCGCTGGCGGTCGGCTTTCTGGTCCCCGGCCGGCTTCAATGCCTTGGCGCCGTTCCTCGGCACCGGCTGCACGGCATCGGTCATGGTGTAGCGATGAGTGGAATCGCAATACCAGGCCTTCAGCGCCAGCAGCGAGCCCATCTCCTTGGTGACGAACTCATGCGCCGCCTGGATGCCCGGATCGAAACGCAGCATATGGCCGATCTGCAGCACCAGGCCGGTGCGCTCGACATGGACCTTCAGGTCCTCCGCCTCCTCGACCGACATGGCGATTGGCTTTTCGCAGAGAACATGCTTGCCGGCCGAAAGAGCCTTGATTGCCGCCGGAACATGGAAGGCATCGGAAATGCCGATGACGACCGCCTCGACTTCCGCGTCGGCGAGCATGCGGTCATAGTCGTCGTAGATGCTGATCGCGTCGTAGAAGGAGCCGAAGCGGCGTGCCAGATCGACATCGGCGTCGCATACGGCCTGGAGGACGACGTTCCTCCCCTTCTGCGCCGATTCCAGATGCGCGAACTGGGATATTGGTCCGCAACCGAGGATACCGATGCGCAGACAACGGGCGTCTTTCTTGACGGGCACAGGCTCGCTCCCTGATATTTGTTTTTGTCTTATACAAAAACAAATATCACAAACGGCGGCGCGTCAAGGCGCTTCATGAGAATTTCGGCGATTGCTCACCTCATTTCAGTGAATCGGCGCAAACGCTGGGGATTGGCTAAGGCCTTCTAACCTCGTCATCCCTGGGCGGAGCAGCCGCGAAGCGGCGTCGCGGAGACCCTGGGATCCATTCCGTGACGTCGCGCGAGGGATAAAGGCGGAGCAGAACCGTACTCATTCTGAACCGCTGCAACACTCGCAGGTAACGGAATGGATCCTCGGGTCTGTGCGCGTCGCTTCGCTCCTTGCTCCGCCCGTGGATGACGACTCGGGCGGGCGTTTCGGCCAATCTCCAAGGCATGCCACCCTACCAGCGCGGACATCGCCGACCGGCTGCAGCGGAACTACAGCGTGCTGGCTTCGAGGTCCGGCAGAGCGAAAAGCGTGTCGCGGATGGTGGCCGCCGCGCCGATCGCCGCGCCGTCGGCGCCGAACTGCGCCACCCTGATCTCGGGCATGGCGAAACCCGCCAGAAGCCGTCGCTTGATGTCGGCCTGGATGCGCCGGCTGAGTTTTGGGTAGAGGCCGGCCAGCGGACCGCCAAGCACGATGCGACCGGGATCGAGCAGATGGATGGCGTTGACGAGGCCGGCGGAAAGGCCGCTGACCCAGGCGTCGAGCACGGCATCCACATCCTTGTCGCCGACATTGGCGAGCAGCATCTGAACGCCATCGGCCACCGGCTGGCCCTCTTCGAACAGCCGGGTGAAGAGCTTCGCGCCGGCCAGCATCTCGAACGTATCGACGCGTCCGCCGGCGGAAACGATGGTGTGGCCGATTTCGCCGGAATAGCCGTGTCCGCCCATCACGACGCGGCCGTCATCGATGATGGCGCCGCCGATGCCCTCGGCCAGGAGCACGACCAGCATGCTGCCGGCCTTCGCCGTGGCGGAGGCGGCGAGCTCGGCATTGGCGAAGGCGAAGGCGTCGTTGCAGACCATGACCGACCAGTCGGCGGGCGACTTCCGCGTCAGTTCCGCCTGCAGGGGATAGTTGCGCCATTCCAGGAACGGCGCGTGGACCACGCTGCCGTCACGCCCGACGAGGCCCGGCACCGAAATGCCGATGCCTTCGACCTTGTCCTGCAAGGCGGGATTCTCATTGAGCAGCCTCTCGATCAGGGAGAGCAGCCTGGCCGATATATGCCCGGCGTCACGGTAGCGCGGGCCGGTCGGCTCGACGATCCGGCTGACGACGTTCATCTGCAGGTCTAGCAGCACTCCGGTCAAGGAACGCGTGCCGACATCGGCGCCGACAAAATAAGCACCCGAAGGGTTGAGCGAAACGCCCACGCCCGGACGGCCCTTGCGCGATTCGGGGGACATTTCGGCGCTCTCGACGACCAGGCCGGCATCGAGCAGGACGCGCATGGCATTGCCGATGGTCGCCCGTGTCAGGCCGAGCTGGCGGGCCATTTCGGCGCGCGAGAGCTGCCGGCCGTTTTGCAGCAGTCGAAGGCAACGCCTTGCATTGATGTGGCGCAGTAGGCTTGTCGTATTCAAGGCGACGTCTTCAGGTTGGGCCCCGAGCAAATAGCATCGGGCGCGAGCAATCCAAAGAAGTTTCCTTGTTGGCGCGCGAACGCCGTCGGGTTGCGACGTGACGCGGACCCTGCCTCAAACCGGCAGGCTCGTCTCCCCCACCGACAGGTGCTGCTCGATGGGCGGATCGATCTTGGTGTCCTTGACGAGGCCGGCCAGCACTCTGTCCAGCGACAGCCTGCCGGAACCGGCGAGCGCCAGGATGAACATGCCGCCGGCGATCGCCAGATCCTTCTCGAAATGAAGCAATTCGTTCTGGCTGGCGAAATTGGTGTGGAAGAGGCTGGCCGTCATCAGACAGAACAGGCCGAGCCCGATCGCGCCCAGCCGTGCCAGGATGCCGAGCGCCACCGACAGGCCGGCTCCGAGT
>NZ_RZTO01000797.1:0-2773 GCF_003997225.1 Mesorhizobium sp. M2C.T.Ca.TU.002.02.1.1 | reverse complement strand
GACCTCACCCGCGCGGGCGCCCGCCGCTTCTTGCTGACATTGGTCGCCACGGGCTATGCGACGCAGTCCGGCCGGCTGTTTTCGTTGTCGCCGCGTCTGCTGACGGTCGCGCGGACCTGGCTCGGCGGCGCATCGCTCTGGACCTTTGCCGCACCCATCATGCGCGAGGTGGCGGGAAAATTCGACGAAGCCTGCAACGCTGCGGTGCTGTCGGGCGAGGACGTTGTCTATGTCGCGCGCATCCCCGGACGGCGCATCTTGAACGTGGCGCTCGATGTCGGCACCAGGCTGCCAGCCTATTGCACGTCGATGGGGCGGGTGCTGCTTTCCGGCCTGCCGGCGGATGAGTTGAAGACCTTCCTTGCCGAAGCGTCCATCGAGCGGCGGACGCCGAAGACGATCACCGGCCGCGCCGCGCTTGGCAAAGCGATCGACAGGGCGAGGGCGGACGGCTTCGCTATCGTCGACGAGGAGTTGGAGCTCGGCCTGCGTTCGATCGCGGTGCCGATCGCCGATCGCGGCGGCCGTACTGTCGCCGCCATCAACGTCTCGACGCAGTCGGCGCGTTTCTCGGTCGAGGCGATGGAGCGCGACATCCTGCCGGTGCTGCGGCAGGCCAAGCGGCGGGTGGAGGAATTCTTCTTCGTTTGATCGCCAAGGCCAACCTCGCGAAGTTAGCGCTGCCCCTCATCGCCCTACCGGGCACTTCTCCCCGTATAGTGACGGGGAGAAGGAGCTAACCGTTGACGCCTCATTTCAGATACGCTAATGAACAGGATTATACAGGTTCATTGAACAGGTATCGATATGGCCCGTCGCGCGATGCAGCTCTCACCCGGCACGGGCAAGCCCGAGCAGATCGCGACGGTACTGGAGCATGAGATACGCTCCGGCGTGCTTGGCTTCGGCGCCCGCCTGCAGAGCGAGAACGAGCTCGTCCAGCGCTTCTCCGTCAGCCGCAACACGGTGCGCAAGGGGCTGGAAGAACTGTCGAGCCGCGGGCTGATCACCACCAAGGTCGGCATCGGCTCCTTCGTGACCTTCGACGGCATGCCGGTCGACGACGCGATCGGCTGGTCGCGCGCGCTGGCCAATGCGGGCGCCAATGCCGAGACCCGCACCTTACGGCTCGAGATCATCGAGGACGCGGAACTGGCCGCCAGGCTCGGCGTCGCGAGCGCGTCCTTCATCGCGGTCGACCGCGCCCGCACCAATGCGGATGACGGCCACGCCATCTCGATCGAGCGCAGCCGCCTGCCGCTGTCGCCGGAGTTGGAAGACATCCCGCTGCGCGGCCTGCGCGAAGGCACGCTGCACCAGACGCTGCGCGGGGCAGGGCTGGTGCCCGACCACGGCGAGGAGTGGGTCGATATCGAGATGCTGAGCGCCGCCGACGCCGCGATCCTCGCCTGCGCGCCCGGCACGCCGTTCCTGCGCACGCGCCGACTGACGCGCGCCGCCGACGGGCGCGCCATCGAATTCGTCACCAGCCTGCTCAACCCCGCGCATTTCGCGCTGCATCTGGAGTTCTGAGCATGGCGGCTGACGCGATCGATCGCGCAATGGGCGCTCTGATCGGCGGGGCGCTGGGCGATGCGCTGGGCATGCCGACGCAGCTTCTGTCGCCGGCCCGCATCGCCGGGCTCTACGGCCATGTCGAGGATTTCGTCGCGCCTGCCGCCGATCACCCGGTGTCGAAGGGGCTGCCGGCCGGCGCGATCACCGACGACACCGAGCAGGCGCTGCTGCTTGGCCGCATCCTCGTCGAGTCCGGCGAGCGTTTCGACCATGCGCGCTGGGTCAACGCGCTGCTCGACTGGGAGCGCGACGTCAAGGCGCGCGGCAGCTATGACCTGCTTGGACCGTCGACCAAGCGCGCCATCGACGCCATCAACAGCGGTGTGCCGGCCGAGGAGGCCGGGCGCGGCGGCGACACCAATGGCGCGGCGATGCGCATCGCGCCGGTCGGTATCATGATGCCGCCGGAGCCGCTCGCGGCACTGGTCGCCAAGGTGGCGGAAACCTGCCGGGCCACGCACAACACATCCATCGCAATCGCTTCCGCCAGTGCCGTTGCCGCCGCAGTCAGCCTTGGCATTTCGGGCAGCGACTGGCGCGCCGCTTCCGGTCACGGGGTCGCGGCCGCAAGACTTGGCGCCACGCTTGGCCATTGGGTCACCGGCGGCGACATCGCCGCGCGCATCCTCTGGGCGCAGGAGCTTGTCCGCGGCAAGGCGGAGAAGGAAGCCATCAAGCTGATCGTCGACCTCGTCGGCACCGGCGTCGCCAGCCAGGAATCGGCGCCGGCCGCCTTCGCGGTGCTGGAGGTCGCGCAGGGCGACGCCTGGCGGGCTGCCGTGATCGCCGCCAATCTCGGCGGCGACACCGACACGATCGGGGCGATTGCCGCCGGCATGGCCGGCGCCTGCGCTGGCCTGTCGGAGCTGCCGCAGGATCGCATTGCGGAGCTGAAGGGCATCGACATCGCGCAGGTCCGCGCGCTGGCGACCGATCTGGTCGCGGCGCGCCGCTCCAAGACTGGTGCAGGCAAGGAGGACGCGGCGTGAGCGGGCGGCTCGTCCATGTCGGCAGCGCTGTGGTCGACTATGTCTACCGCATCGACGCCTTGCCGGCGGCCGGCACGGAAAAGACCGCGTCAGCTTACGCGCGGGTCGCCGGCGGCGGCTTCAACATGATGGTCGCGGCAGGCCGCACCGGCATGAAGGTGGTGTTCGGCGGCCAGCTCGGCACCGGGCCGGACGGAGACTTCCTG
>NZ_RZTO01000796.1:0-2791 GCF_003997225.1 Mesorhizobium sp. M2C.T.Ca.TU.002.02.1.1 | reverse complement strand
ACGCTCGCTCACAACTCGAACCTCCTGAGCAGCGGAATGCCGACCAGCGCCAGCACCGTCTCCATGACGCGGATCGCCACGCGCTGACGGCGCCGAAGATGCCCGGCAAAGACGGCGTTGAATTCGATCGCGGCGACCGCGCCGCGCCGGCGTTTGAAACCGGCGGCGCCCGCGCTCATGTTGAAGAACAGGCCGCGCGCCGTGGCGTGATCCTGCGCCATCGCCATCATCATGCGATAAAGCCCCTCGCCTACCGGCAGGCTTGTATCATAGCCGACGATCGGCTGGGTCAGCGTGATGCCGTTTTCGAACAGGCCGGTGACGGCGACCAACTCGCCGCCCGGCCGGCGCAGACCCGCAAGGCTGATGATGCCGCACCGGTGCATCTCGGCGATGTAGCGGGCCGTGTAGTGCGGATTGAGCGGGGTGTATTTGTCGAGATAGAGCATGGTGTAGAGCTGCTCGGCCCGGGCATAGTCGGCCTCCCCGAAATCGTCATTGCCGACCCGGTCGAATGGTGTGCCGCGCAGGCGGGCGCGATCGCGTTTCATGTCGCGTGTCATCGCGGGCGCCGCGCTGCGGTCGGCGAAGATGTAGATCTGGCGTGCCGCCAGCATGCGGAACCCCTCGGCCTTCAAGGCTGCAATGGTCGCCGGATCGGCGATGTCGTTCAACGAACGGATGACGATGGCGCGATCCGGGAAACGCTCGATCAGGTTCGCGCGCAGCGCCGCGACCGTCGGCCGGTCGAGCAGCGGCACCGGGTTGGTCGAATAGAGCCAGTTGTTGACCTGCGCCTGATGGTCGAGGCCGCTTGCCCTGACCAGCGGCGCACAGGCGCCAATCAGGGCGTTGAGCGCGCGCCGGAGCAGCGGGTGAGCGGCGAAGTTGCGCGTCTCGTCCATCGCGTAGTCGATATAGGCGCTGGTCGGGCAGCATATATAACAGTTGGGCGCATCATCGGCGTCATTCAGCGTCAGCGGAAAAACCCGACCGGCTACGTCGAACGTCTCGATCTTCGCCTTGAGATTGGCGATGAGATCGCGCACCGGCATCTCGTTGAAAAGCCTTACAAAAGCCTCGACCTTTGCCGGCTTGTTCTCGACCCGATCGATCTGCTGCGTGGGCTTGTTCATCGCCGCCGCGCCGCTCATCGCGCCAGCTCCAGGCGGCATTCGACGCGGCGCAGCTTGCGGCTTGTTTCCAGCGGCAGAGGCGCGCGGATGAGCGTGAGCGTGGCGACCGCCTTTCGCATTTCCAGAAGCGCGCGGACTGCCTGGTGAGCGGCGGCTGCCGCATCATCCGCGAGCGTCGGCGGAAGCCGAAGCTCGACCGTCTCAGGCCCGGTCTGGACGAGGCGAAAATCGTCGATGCGGCGGTCGGCCTTGAGCACGGCATTGCGCAGCACATCCGGCGTGAAGAGGATCGGGCCATCCGGCGAAGTGAGCCGGAAGACATCGTCCATGCGACCGACAATTTCGTCGACGCAGCGCAGCGGCGAACCGCAGCGGCAAGGTTCTTTGGACAAGCGCAACAGGTCGTTCATCCTGTAGCGTGCCATGATCTGGGTTTGGCGGCGAAAGGCTGTCACCAGCGGCGTCACCAACCCCTCGCCCGCCGGCTCGAATTCGAAGAAGACGGAGTCTTCGGCAAGATGCAGCCCGCCATGCCGGCAGGTCACCGCGAACAGGCCTTCGGTCGCCATGTAGATCTGGTCGAGCGGCAGCCGGAAGAAATCCTCGATAACCGGACGGTCGACCGGATCCAGCGTTTCCGCCGCGGAAAAGACACGCCTCGGCCGGAGCCGGAAGTTCGCGGCCGCGAAATGCCGAAGCATTTTTGGCGGCGCGATGATGACTGTCGGGTCGAAGGCTTCGAGCGCGCCGCGCCAGCTTTCCGGCCCCAAGGTCAGGTCGAAGAAAGCGAGCTTGATCAGCCGCGATTTGCGGGCGCTGTCGTAAAGCCCGGTGTTCTGCGGCAGGATGACGGCGACGCGCATGCCGCGCCAGACAAGATCGGGCGCCGCCTTGGCGAGGATCGCGCCCAGCCAGCGATACTTTTCTGCCTCGGAAATCACGAACAGGCCGCGATTACCGGAGGTGCCGGTGCTGGCGCCGACGGTAAGCGCGCCGGCGCGGCCGCCACGCGCCAGAGCCGCCCAGGCTTCCGCGGCGGTGAGGCCGTGGACGTTGAAATCCTCGAAGCGTCCCATCAGCAGCGCCTTGTCGGTGACCGGCAGATCGGTGAGCTGAGCCGGCGCGTGGCGGTAGAATGGCGCGCGCGGCAGGTCGCGGTCGAGGAAGCGACGCAGGGCAGTTGCCTGCCAGCGCTCGAAATCGGGCCGGCTCTTGCGCGAGACCCAGCGTGTCAGGGCGAAGGAGCATGCCGCTTCCGCCAGCCCGTTCATGCCACCTCCGGCGCGAGATCGTAGGATGTCGGCGCGGGATCATGGCAGAGCATCACCTCGCCGCCCGAGCCGAGGAAGCGGCGCAGCATGGCGCTGGTCGGCTCGATCGCCGCCGCATCCTCGGCGATGAGGGTCGCGGGGAAACCCGGTGTGCGGGTTTCAGTCAAGGCAGTGAGCAGCCATTGCACATCGACGGCGTAGAGCAGCGGCCGGGCGAGGCCATTGAACAGCAGGCCGAACTGGCCATCGGCATGGCCGGGAAGATCGACCGCGATCACGTTGCCGTCGCCGAAGAGATCGGCGCCGCCCGGGATGTCGCCCTGCGGTGCAATGCGGGGCTTCGCGGAGATGCCTTCCAGCCGCGCCTCGAAATCCGCCGGGAAG
>NZ_RZTO01000795.1:0-2793 GCF_003997225.1 Mesorhizobium sp. M2C.T.Ca.TU.002.02.1.1 | reverse complement strand
CTCAGAAGGAAGACCAGATGCAGAAAGTCAGGAAGGCAGTCATCCCGGTGGCGGGGCTCGGAACGCGGTTCCTGCCGGCGACCAAGTCGATGCCGAAGGAAATGCTGCCCGTCGTCGACAAGCCTGTCGTGCAATATGCCGTCGACGAGGCGTTCGAGGCCGGCATCGAGCACATCGTCTTCGTCACCGGCCGCAACAAGGCGGTCATCGAGGACTATTTCGACCTGCACCCTGAACTGATCGGCACGCTGGAGCAGACCGGCAAGAAGGCGCAGCTCGAATCGCTGGAAAGCCTGCTGCCGATGGCCGGCGCCACCTCCTTCATCCGCCAGCAGTCGCCGCAGGGTCTCGGCCACGCCGTATGGTGCGCGCGCGACGTGATCGGCAACGAGCCGTTCGCGCTGCTGCTTCCCGACATGGTGTCCTTTGGCGCGCGCGGCTGCCTTGCCGAGACGGTCGACCTTTACCAGCGCACCGGCGGCAATGTGATCGCCGTGGAGCGCTGCGACCCGGCTGAAACCAGCAAATACGGTATTGTCGGCCGCGGCGACGAGGTCGGCTCCGGCTTCAAGGTCACGGCGATGGTCGAAAAGCCGGCGCCCGCCAACGCGCCGTCGAATTTTTACATCAACGGCCGCTACGTCCTGCAGCCGGAGGTCTTCGCCCTGCTCGGCAACCAGCAACGCGGCGCCGGCAACGAAATCCAGCTCACCGACGCCATGGTGCGCCTGGCTCAGAGCCAGCCTTTCTACGCCCAGCCTTTCGACGGCCGCATGTTCGACTGCGGCTCCAAGGAGGGCTTCATCGAGGCCACCATCGCCTTCGCCTTGGCGCGCGACGACATGAAGGGCCCTGTCTTCGAGATGCTGCAGCAATTTGTCCGGTCGCATGAGCGCCGGGAAGTAGCCGCATAATGCCCATCTTTCGGGTGCATATGCGGTTTCGCGATGGCGCGACAGCCACTCCAGCGCCCGGGCCTTCCGGCCCGGCGCATCCTGGCAACAACGTTGCGCGGTCTTTTCTGGTCACGACGCCGATCTACCAAGGCCGATAGCGCCTGCAACCTGGAATTGGACCGAACATGAACTATGCCAACTTCCCTCTCGACAAGAGGGTGCCGTTGCCCGGTGCCGATCAGGAAAAGGGCGAAGACTTCATCGATGTCGAGCGTCTGCTCGGTATGGCGGCCCGACAGGCCAAGGTCGTGGCGGCCTGCGCCGTCATCGGCCTGTTCCTGGGCGTGATCTATCTGCAGACCACGCCCAAGCAATATATGTCCGTGGCGAGCGTCCTGGTCGACGAGGGCCTGAACAAGGTCGTCGACGACATCTCGGCGGCGTCACAAACCGTTCAGACCGACGCTTCCTTTCTCAGCCAGGTCGAGATTCTCACCTCCGCACGCCTGGCGTCGGTGGTGGTCGACAAGCTGAAGCTCGATCAGAACGACGCGTTCATGAACCCGCCCCAATCGGCGCTGGCCAAGGGCATAGGCTTCCTGCGCGGCGTGGTCGGATATTTCCGCGGCAGCTCGGCGGGCGACATCCCCGGCATTGAGAATGTCGACGAGGCGACGCGCCAGGCCATGATCAAGACGGCGACGCACGACTATGCCGTGTTGAAGCTGCAGAGCGAGGTGCTGGCGCAGCGCAACGGCCGCAGCTACGTGATTTCCATCGGCTACCAGGCGCCCGACCCTGCTTTGGCCACGGCCATTACCAAGGCCTATGCCGATGCCTATCTGGCCGACCAACTCAACGCCAGCTTCGATGCCACCGAGCGCGCCGCCTTGTGGCTGCAGGGCCGGCTCACCGAGCTGCGCGAAAGCTCGCAGCGGGCTGCGATGGCGGTCGAGAAGTTCAGGGCCGAACATGGGCTCTCCGCCAACAGCGACGGCCAGTTGCTGAGCGACAAACAGCTCGCCGATCTCAATGCGCAGCTCATCGTCGCCCAGGCCGATACCGCCAGAGCCAGCGCTCGCTACCAGCAATACAAGGCGATCGTCGACAGCGGCTCCGAAAGCGCCTTCAACGATTCGGCCATCGGCGCCGACCAGCCGAGCAGCTCGGTCATCATCGGGCTCAAGACCCGCTATCTGGCCATCGCCAAACGCCTGCAGGACGTCGAGACCAATTTTGGCAAGGACCATCCGCAGGCGGTCGCGCTGGCCAAGGAAAAGGCCGACGTCTTGGCGCAGATTTTCGGTCAGCTGAAGCAGCTCACCGAAAGCTACCGCAACGACTTCCAAGTGGCGCAGGCGCGCGAGCAGGCGCTGCGCGACAAGATCTCCACGGCCGCCGGCAAGAGCTCGATCGACAACCAGTCGCAGGTGAAGCTGAAGGAGCTCGATCAGCAGGCCCAGGCGCTGACCACGCTCTACCAGACCTTCCTCAGCCGTTACGAGGAAGCCTCGCAGCAGCAGTCCTTCCCGGTCGGCAAGGTCCGCATCATATCCGACGCGACGATGCCGCTCGCGGCCTCCAGCCCCCGCACCTTGCGCGTGCTGGCGCTGTCGCTGGTGCTCGGCCTGATGCTCGGCGCCGGCTTCGGCGGCCTCAACGAGTTCAACGAGCGGTTCTTCAGGACGGGCGAGGACATCCGTGACCGTGTGGGACTGAAGTTCCTCGGCTATCTGCCGACGATCGGCGGCGGCAAGGCCAAGGATTCCAAGGCCGACGACCTGCCGGCCGACGGCAAGGTGGCAAGCCTTTCCGCGGCGGAGAAACGGGCGCGCATGCGTGTCAGCATCGATGCCCCGGCTTCGATGTTCGCCGAGACGCTGCGCAACGCCAAGAT
>NZ_RZTO01000794.1:0-2794 GCF_003997225.1 Mesorhizobium sp. M2C.T.Ca.TU.002.02.1.1 | reverse complement strand
GTTCTGGGATTCCGACTGGGGCAAGACGATCAAGACCGCCGCCTATTCGCTCTACCGCCGCCGCAATCCGGAGTTGGAGCAGAAGATCGACGCCGTCATCGACATGTACGAGAAACTGCAGCAGCCCGACGGCTACCTTTCGAGCTGGTACCAGCGCATCCAGCCCGGCCTGCGCTGGACCAACCTGCGCGATTGCCATGAGCTCTACTGCGCCGGCCATCTGATCGAGGGCGCGGTCGCCTACTTCCAGGCGACGGGAAAGCGCAAGCTGCTCGACATCATGTGCCGCTACGCCGACCACATCGCCTCGATGTTCGGGCCCGAACCCGGCAAGAAGAAGGGCTATTGCGGCCATGAGGAGATCGAGCTTGCGCTGGTCAAGCTCGCGCGGGTGACGGGCGAGAAGAAATACATGGAGCTCGCGAAGTGCTTCATCGACCAGCGCGGCCAGCAGCCGCATTATTTCGACGAGGAGGCGCGCGCCCGCGGCGCCGATCCCAAGGCCTATCACTTCAAGACCTACGAATATAACCAGTCGCACAAGCCGGTGCGCGAGCAGGACAAGGTCGTCGGCCATGCCGTGCGCGCCATGTATCTCTATTCCGGCATGGCCGACATCGCGACCGAATATGGCGACGATACGCTGCGCGTGGCGCTCGACTGGCTCTGGGACGATCTGATGACCAAGAGCCTCTATGTCACCGGCGGCCTCGGGCCGTCGGCGCACAATGAAGGCTTCACCAGCGACTATGACCTGCCCAACGAGACCGCCTATGCCGAGACCTGCGCGTCGGTCGGCCTGGTGTTCTGGGCAAGCCGCATGCTGGGCATGGGGCCGAACGCCCGCTACGCCGACATGATGGAGCGCGCGCTCTATAACGGCTCGGTCTCGGGTCTGTCTCTCGACGGCTCGCTGTTCTTCTACGAGAACCCGCTGGAGAGCCGGGGAGGGCACCATCGCTGGAAATGGCACCGCTGCCCGTGCTGCCCGCCCAATATCGGCCGCATGGTGGCCTCGATCGGCGGCTATTTCTACGGCCTCGCCGACGATGCGCTGGCGGTCCATCTCTATGGCGACTCGACCGCGCGCTTCGAGATCGCCGACCGGCAGGTTACCCTGGTTCAGACCAGCAACTATCCGTGGGATGGCGCGGTCGCGATCGAGGTCGGGCCGGAGGCGCCGGTTGCGTTCACGCTTCATTTGCGCGTGCCGTCCTGGTGCCGCAAGGCGGCACTTCGGGTCAACGGCAAGCTCGTCGATCTCGAGGCGGCGACGGCCGACGGCTATGCCGCGATCCGCCGCGAATGGCGCCAGGGCGACAAGGTCGAGCTCGACCTCGAAATGTCGACGGCGCGCCTCTTCGCCAACCCGCAGGTGCGCCAGGACATCGGCCGCGTCGCGCTTGCGCGAGGGCCGCTGATCTACTGCGTCGAGGAAACCGACAATGGCGGCGGGCTGCACCGCATCGCCTTGCCGCGCGAGGCAAGGCTCGAGGCCCGCAAGGAGCCGAACCTGCTCGGCGGCATCGTCACCCTCTCGGCCATAGGCAGCAGGGCCGAGACGGAAAAATGGGGCCACGATCTCTATCGATCAGAGCCGCCGGCGGCAGAGGAGACGACAGTCAGGGCAATTCCATACTTTGCCTGGGACAACCGCGAACCCGGCGAGATGCTCGTATGGCTGAGGGAAGGGTAGGGCTCCGGCTACAGATGCACAAAAGCCGTCAGCGGCAGGTGGTCGGAGGCGACGCGCGACAGCGGCGTGTCATGGGCCTCGACGCCTGAAACCAGATCATGTCGGTTGCCCATGATGCGGTCGAGCGCCAGCACCGGCAGGCCCGACGGGAAGGTGGGCACCGCCGGCGGCGTCGGCCCGAAGGTCGTGTGCAGCGTGTTCAGCGCCGAGCGGTTGCCGAGCCGCCATTCGTTGAGGTCGCCGAGCAAGAGCGTCGGCCTCTCGTCGGCGCTGCTCATGATGTCGAGCACGACGCGGGCCTGCTCCGAGCGCGAGCGGCGCAAAAGGCCGAGATGGGCGGCGATGACACGCAGCGACCGTTTCTCGTCGAGATCGATTTCGGCGACCAGCGCGCCGCGCGGCTCCAGTCCCGGTAGCTTGAGCTGGTGGACGTCGCGCACGGTGCCGCGCTTGAACAGCAGCACATTGCCACGCCAGCCATGCCCCTTGCCGTTGCCTGTGACCGGCACCGGCACCAGCCCCGTCTCCAATTCCAGCCGGGCAAGGTCGAGCAGCCCGGCCCTGTCGCCGAAGCGGTTGTCGGCTTCCTGCAGGGCAATGACGTCGGGGCTGATTTCGCGGATGACGCGTGCCGTCCTGTCAGGATCGAACCTGCGGTCCGTGCCGATGCATTTATGGACGTTGTAGGAGGCAACGACGATCTCCGCACCGTTGACGCGCTTGCGCGGCGTCGCCTTCGCCTTGCGCGCATTTCTGGCGCGGATCGACAAGAGCACGGTCTCCGGCAGGCTGCGTCCTTTGATGTCGTCTATCTCCATGATCCTGCTGCTCGATTTCCTGCTCTAAAGATAGGGCGATCCCAGCCACAGCAAACGGTCGAAGACGCGGATTGCGAATGGCCTTGCCTTCAACGTCTGCAGCGTCACGGGCTGTGCGGTGGCGATGGCGGCCGCGATGCGGGCGTCGATCTCGGCGGCGAAATTTTCATCCAGGACTTCCATGTCGATCTCGAAATTTAGCCTCAGCGAACGGGCGTCCAGATTGGAGGAGCCGACATAGGCCCACACCCCGTCGATCGCCATCAGCTTCGAATGGTCG
>NZ_RZTO01000793.1:0-2798 GCF_003997225.1 Mesorhizobium sp. M2C.T.Ca.TU.002.02.1.1 | reverse complement strand
GCCCTCGCACCTGTTCGAGCTGATCCTGCGGCTGAAGGATCAAGTGCGCCCGCATGGCGAGGCGTTCGAATACCGCTCGATCGAGACCGACGTGCTCGCCTTCATCATGGAGCGGGTGAGCGGCAAGCGCTTGGCGCAGCTCGTCTCGGAAGAGCTCTGGCAAAAGCTCGGCGCCGACGAGAGCGCCTGCTTCACCGTCGACAGCGCCGGCTATGCGCTTGCCGATGGCGGCTTCAACGCCACGCTGCGCGACTATGGCCGCTTCGGGCAGTTGATCCTCGACAATGGCGGCGGCGTCATCCCGGCCGACTGGATCGAGGCGACGCGCAGCGGCAAGCACGGGCCGGATTTCAGCCCAAGCCTCCCAGACGGCAGCTACCGCAATCAGTTCTGGATCGAGGATTCGCGCTCACGCTCGCTGATGTGCCGCGGCGTGTTCGGCCAATTGATCCATATGAGCTGGGAACACAGGATGGTCGTGGTGAAGCTTTCGACCTATCCGGATTTCCTCAACGCCGCCTATTCGGTGGCGACGCAGAAGGCGGTGCATGCCATCGCCGCCGCGCTGGCCTGAATCGCAGAATAAAATCCCGGAGAGTGTCGTGATCGGCAAGAGCGCCTTCGAGGCCAGATACGGCTTTGCCCGCAAGGATGTGCGGCTCGAAACCTGGCGGCTTTCGCCGTTCAACCGATGGTCGTTCCAGAATGTCGGCGAGCTGGTGCCGAGCGCGCATGTCGCCGCGGCGCCGGGCGGCGGAGAACAGGCGAAATCGCTCGGCGCCTTGCTCGAGGAGAAGGTCTCGCTCGCCGGCGGCAGCGAAACCGTCGAGAGCTTCCTGAAGCGTTCCGACACGGACGGGCTGACCATCCTGAAGGCCGGCAAGCTCGTCGGCGACTGGTCGGCGCCGCATATGCCGTTCGGCTCCCGCCACATCATCTTTTCGATCAGCAAGTCGGTGACGGCGATCCTCGCAGGCATATTGGAAGGCGAGGGCGTGTTCGATCCCAACGCGCCGGTTACAAAGTATATCCCCGAGGCCAAGGGCTCGGCCTATGGCGATGCGAGCGTGCGCAACGTGCTCGACATGACGGTGAGCCTCGATTTCGAGGAGGCCTATCTCGATCCGGAAAGCGCCTTTGCCCGCTACCGCCGCTCGACGTTGTGGAATCCCGGTGGCGGATCGGAGAGCCTCGCGGCTTTCCTGATGACGATCCAGCGGCTTTCCGAGCCGCATGGCCAGACCTATCGCTACCGCTCGCCCAATTCGGACGTGCTCGGCATTCTGGTCGAGCGGGCGTCGGGCATGCGCGTGACCGAGCTGCTCCGTGAAAAACTGTGGTTGCCGCTCGGCGCCGCGAGCGACATGTCGGTGACGGTCGACATGGAAGGCACGGCGCGCACGGCCGGCGGCATGTCGATGACGCCGCGCGACCTTGCCCGCATCGGCGAGATGATGCGGCAGGGCGGCACGGCGAACGGCCGCCGCATCGTCCCGGAAGTCTGGGTGCGCGACACGGTCGCCACCGGCGGCAGTTCTGAGGCCTGGCAGCGCGGCACGATGGCGTTCCTGTTCCCGAAGGGCCGCTACCGCAACAAATGGTATCAGACCGGCCACGACAGCGGCGCCTTCTGCGGCATCGGCATTCATGGGCAATGGCTCTACGTCAATCCGAAGGCGGAAGTGGTGATCGCCAAGATGTCGTCGCAGCCGGAGCCGGTGGACGACAAGCTGGATGAGGACATTGTGGCGTTCTTGGAGGCGCTGAGCGGCATGGTCTGAGCCGACCCGAGATTGGTTCAAAGGTTGTTTTCTGTGGACCTGCGGCGCGTGATGAAACCGTTGCGGTTGGCGTAGCGGCTCTCCCGGCCTATGGTCGCCGCTCTTTTCGGCAGGGACCAGCATGGCATCGGACATCAAGCGCATCGCAGCAATCATCGCGGCCGAGATCGGCGCGCGGCCGGAACAGGCCGCAGCGGCGATCGGGCTGCTGGACGAGGGCGCCACGGTGCCTTTCGTGGCGCGTTACCGCAAGGAAGTCACCGGTGGGCTCGACGACACGCAGCTGCGCGACCTTTCCGAGCGGCTTGCCTATCTGCGCGAGCTCGATGCGCGGCGCGAGACGATCGTCAGCTCCATCCGCGAGCAGGGCAAGCTGACCGAGGAGCTGGAGGCCAAGATCGCGGCGGCCGCCACAAAGGCGGAGCTCGAGGACATCTACCTGCCCTACAAGCCGAAGCGGCGCACCAAGGCCGAGATCGCCAGGGAGCGCGGGCTTGGTCCGCTCGCGGAGGCAATCCTGGCCGATCGGTCGAAAGCGCCGGCGGAGCTGGCGCTCGCCTATGTCACGGAAGAGGTGACCGACGCCAAGGCGGCGCTCGAAGGCGCGCGCGATATCCTGTCGGAGCAGTTCGCCGAGAATGCCGATCTGGTCGGCAAGCTGCGCGCCTATATGAAGGAACGCGCCTTCCTGCGCGCAAAAGTCGTCGACGGCAAGCAGGAGGCCGGCGCGAAGTTCGCCGACTATTTCGACCATGTCGAGCGCTGGTCGGGCGTGCCCAGCCACCGTGCCTTGGCCATGCTGCGCGGCCGCAACGAAGAGGTGCTGTCGCTCGATATCGAGGTGGATGCCGACGATCAATCGCCGGTGAAGCCGGTCGAGCGCATGATCGCCAACGCCTATGCGATTGGCGGCAGCCTGCCCGGCGATAAATGGCTGATGGAAGTGGCTGGCTGGACCTGGCGGATCAAACTGTCGCTGCATCTGACGCTCGACCTGATGCGCGACCTGCGCGAGCG
>NZ_RZTO01000792.1:0-2800 GCF_003997225.1 Mesorhizobium sp. M2C.T.Ca.TU.002.02.1.1 | reverse complement strand
CCGAGCGCGGCTGGAACGGCAACCACGTCATGCTTGCCTTCGCCGCCATGCTCATCGGCAACCTTCTGTGCCTGGTTCTCGGCACCGCTTGGCTCGCCGTCATGATCGGCGCCGAGAAGGCTGTCACGTTCGGCTTCCTGCCCTTCATCGTCGGCGGCCTGCTCAAGTCGGCGCTTGGCGCGGCGACATTGAAGCTGTTCTCGACCTATCAGGCGACGCCGCGCGACCGCTCGCCCGCGGCCTGATGACCGTCAGGCTGCGCGCCCATCATCTGCTCTGCCTGCTGACCTATGTCGGCAAGGGCTACTCGCAGGCCTTCACCGCCAATTACGACCAGGTGGTGAAGCGCCTGGGCGAGGGCGAGGCGGTGGTGATCGTTTCCGGCCCGGACGACATCTGCGCGCCGCTGATCGGCGAGCCGGAACCGCATTGCCTGCGCCAAAGCGCCGCCGAGCGGGACAGGCTCGCCGCGCGCGACGTGGGGGCTCTCCTCGGCCGGCCGATCCAGGACGGCGACCGGTTCGTGCTGGACGCCTCGAGCCTTTCAGGGATGCGAAAGGCTTTTTCCGCCGGCCTGACGCGCCGGGCCTGCTCCGGCTGCGAATGGTCCGGCCTGTGCGATGCGGTTGCCGCCAGCGGGTTCAGCGACACGCGTTTGTAGGCGGCCCGTGCCGGTATATGGGCGTTCCGGACCTCGGCGCGGGATTTTTCGGTGGCGCCGCATCGTTTTTTAAGCCGGATGATTGCATTGTGATTCGCTCGGCGATTGAAGCTCGACCCCAAAAAGGCCATGCTTTGACCGGAAAAGATCGAGTCTGTGGGCGGTCCGCCAAGGGCGGGATCGCGTCTGGCTGAAAGGGATACGATGCGGCAAGGACGTGCGCGCTGGCTGACGAGGCTGGCATTTTTGGCCGGTGTGGCGCTTTGGGTGCTGCCGGTCCAGGCCAAGGAAGATGCCCAACCGCTGCAGATCACGTCTTTCTCGGGCGCCTATCTTGCGGCCCATATCGCCGAAAGCGACAACGACCTCGACGACGCGATCGCCTATTACAAGCAGGCGCTGGCCTTTGCGCCGGACGACAAGGAACTGCAGCAGAGCCTGATGCTGGCTCTCGTTGCGCAGGGCCGTTTCGAGGAATCGCTGGTCTATGCTGACAAGCTGAAGGAAGTGCCGGATGTCGAGCGCTTCTCGCGTCTGGCGCTGGCCATCGATTCCTTCCACAAGAAGGACTACGCCAAGGCGCAATACTGGCTGAAGCTGTCGCTCGAATCCGATCTCGACCGGCTGCTGTCCGGCGTCATGGACGGCTGGGCCAAGGAAGGCGCCGGCAACGCGTCCGAGGCGATGGATTCCATCGACAAGCTCAAGGGGCCGGACTGGTTCGGCCTGTTCAAATCGTTCCACCGCGCGCTGATCGCCGACGCCGCCGGCCTGAACGACAAGGCCGATGAGATCTACGCCGCCACGCTCGCCGACACCACGGCCGGCGGCTCCGCGCCCGAAACCTGGATGCGCAATGCCCAGGCCTATGCCTCCTTCCTCGCCCGCAAGGGTGACAAGTCGAAGGCGCTGGCGGTGCTGAACCAGGCCGAGGCCTTCGCGCCGGGCAAGCTCGAGATCACCACGCTGCGCGACCGCATCGCCAAGGGCGACAAGATCGAGCCGCTGGTCGCTGGCCCGGCCGACGGCGCGTCCGAAATTCTGCTCGACCTTGCCACCGCGCTCAACCGCGGCGGCGGCGAGCCTTTCGTGCGGCTTTACCTGCAATACGCGCTGGCGCTGAAGCCGGACAGCGATGCGGCCCTGGTGCAGCTTGCCGCCGTCGCCGAGCAGCTCAAGGACGGCGAGGGCGCCATCGCGCTTTACCGCCGCATTCCGGCGTCCTCGCCGCTGAAGGAGCTTTCCGACCTGCAGCTCGGCCTGAACCTCGCCGATCTCGACAAGCATGACGAGGCGATCGCCCATCTCAAGGCCTATCTCGACAAGCATCCGGACGACATGCGCGCCTATCTGGCGCTTGGCGGCGTCTATGGCTCGAAGGAAGATTTCCGCTCGGCCGCCAATCTCTACGACAAGGCCGTCGAACAGTTGAAGAACCCGACCGCCGCCAATTGGAACATCTTCTACCAGCGCGGAATCGCCTATGAGCGGCTGAAGGAATGGCCGAAGGCGGAACCGAATTTCCGCAAGGCGCTGGAGCTGCAGCCCGACCAGCCGCAGGTCATGAACTATCTCGGCTATTCCTGGGTCGACATGAACATGAACCTCAAGGAAGGCCTGGCAATGATCCAGAAGGCCGTCGATCTGCGGCCGAACGACGGCTACATCGTCGATTCGCTGGGCTGGGCCTATTACCGCCTCGGCCGCTTCGACGACGCCGTGCGCGAGATGGAGCGCGCCGTTTCGCTGAAGCCGGAGGATCCGGTCCTCAACGACCATCTCGGCGATGCCTACTGGCGCGTCGGCCGCAAGCTCGAGGCCACCTATCAGTGGACGCAGGCACGCGATCTGAAGCCCGACCCGGATGTGCTCGCCACCTTGCAGCAGAAGCTGCTCAAGGGCCTGCCGCCGATCGAGTCCAACACCGCGCAGGAAACCCCCAAGGTGAAGCCGGTGCCGGCGCCCGCGCCGAAAGGCTGATCTTCTCGCCAGCGGTTGAGAAAACGGGGCTCATCGAGCCCCGTCAGACTGCTGACAAACCCCGTCGAATTTCGGCGGGGTTTTGTTTTATGTGATTGAAGCGTTTGAGAAGTTCGTGTCAGGAGATTTTGACAGGAGGCGCCGAGCCCTCATGCGAGG
>NZ_RZTO01000791.1:0-2800 GCF_003997225.1 Mesorhizobium sp. M2C.T.Ca.TU.002.02.1.1 | reverse complement strand
GCCTCGGCAAGCCGCGTGTCCCATTCGGGATTGGGCACCTGACCTTCGATGGCTTCGAAATAGACCTGCATCAAGGACGCGATGGCGAACGGCTCGATGAAGGCTGCCTTGAAGGCCCAGGCAAAGACGATGGCCAGCACGAAGGCCCAGCCGGCCAATTGTCCGGGCATGACCCACAGGATGGCGGCGGCAGGCGCCAGCATCAGCAGGAAGATGACGAAGGACACGCCCCACATGATCACCGCAAGCCAGACGGCGTTCTTGACCATGTGCTTGCCGTTCTGCGCGTAAAGCACGACGCCTTGGCGCGCCGTCTCGAAGGGCGAGCTCGAATTGACGCGGATGTTGTAGCCCAGGATGATCTCGTCGACATAGGTCAGCGAGATGCGGATGACGGTGTTGATGAAGCTGACGATGCCGCTCAGGCCCGGAATGGGCAGGAAGGCGGCGATGCCGCCGATCAGGCCGGTGATGGCGCGGATGGCGCCCTTGACCAGCTGATCGACGACGAAAAGGATGTTGGCCTCGGCGAAACGCTGGGTGACGACTTGCTTGGCATAGGCGATCTGGCCCTGGCCGTCGGGAACGTCATGGCCGTCGATCAGATGCACCATGACGGCGATGTGGCCCGCCTTCAGCACGTAGAGGATGTATTCGCGGATCCAGTAGACGGCGATCGAGACGATGCCGAAGCCAACCACGCCGCCCCAGAGCGCGAAGGACATCGGACCGTCGGGGTCGGTCGAGATATGGCCGACGCCGTAGCCGACGCTGGCGCCCGTGCCGGTCGCCATGATGTAGGCGACCGTGATGCCGAAATAGACGATCATGCGAAAGACGATGAACGGCCATGTCCGCATCATGATCGACACAGACCGGCCAATGCTGAAGTCCCACATGGCCCCGACTCCCCACACCCCGCGCATGACCCCGAAAATCGGAAGCGATTTTCGGAAAGGATCATGCGCCAAATCAAAGTTTTACAGCGTCCTTTGCGCGTTCAAAGAACGCGCGGCGCTGTAAGAGAATGGCTGGGGAGGATGCGCTCGCCCTATTGATTGTCAATCACGGCAGGGTTGCACCGGCCTGAAACCAGTGCACAACGCGGTGGCCTGGGTACCCAAGCGTGCCCTCAAGGCTTCTTGCGCAAGCCTTCGAGCAGCTGCTTGAACGCCGCGATCGCCTTCTTCGAGGTGGCTTCCGGATCCTTCGAATTGGCGATGCGCTGCGCGGCCTGGCTGCTGGCGCCATTGATCAGCCGCGAGGCCGTCTCGGGATCGACATCGGCGACGACCACGCCCTCTTCCTGCAGCCTGGTCAGATGCTCGGTCATCGAGGCGGTGCAGGCGCTGGCATTCGGCCATTGCGCCGGATCGCCGAGCACGGCCGGGCCGTCGCGGAACATGATGCGCTGGATCTCCGGCTCCAGCGCCATCTCGATATAGGTGGTGCACTCGTCGACGAAATGCTGCCAGCGGGTCGGCGCCTTCGAGGCCACCTCGTTCACCCGCACGGCCATCTCGCCGTCGATCTCGGCGATCACCGCCTGCAGCAGGCCTTTCTTGTCGCCGAAATGATGGTAGAGCGCGCCGCGCGTCAGACCGGCCGACGCGGTGAAATCGTCCATCGAGGCCTCGGCATAGCCGACCGTGCCAAAGGCGTGGCGGGCAGCCGCGATCAGCTTGGCGCGCGTCTCGGCGATCATCTCCTTGCGCGGTCTGTGCATGGCTCTGGCCCTATTCACATACGCGTCGTATGCCAATTGACATACGCGGCGTATGAATTATCTGACATTCATACGCGACGTATGTAATTGTGGTATTCACCCTTGTCGAGGAGCAGGATCATGCGAAACCCCTATGCGGACATCTTTCGGGCTCCCGGCACCAAAGGCTTCGCAGCGGCCGCCTTCATCGCGCGGCTACCGATCGCCATGGCGCCGATCGGCATCGTGGCGATGCTGTCGCAGACACATGGCGAATACTGGCTGGCCGGAGCAGTCTCAGCGACCTATGCCCTTGTGAATGCAGTTTTGTCACCGCAGATCTCGCGATGGGTGGATCAGCGGGGCCAAACCGCGATTGCCCTGCCGACCACGCTCGTCTCGGTGCTTGCCTTCGCGACGTTGATCGTCGCGGCCAACCAGCACTGGCCGGCCTGGACCCTGTTCGGATCGGCGCTGCTTGCCGCCGCCATGCCCAGCATCCCGGCGCTGGTCAGGGCGCGCTGGACGGAGATTTTTCGCGATCGCCCCGAGCTGAACACCGCCTTCGCCTTCGAATCCGCCGCCGACGAGCTGGTCTACGTCGCCGGCGCCTCGCTGTCGGTTGGCTTGAGCGCGGCGCTGTTTCCCGAGGCCGGCATGGTGGTCAGCACATTGCTGCTCGCGCTCGGTTCGGCGGCATTCCTGTTGCAGCGTTCCTCCGAGCCGCCCGTCCGCCCGGCGGAACATGGGGCGACCAGCTCGGCGATCCGCCTGCGGCCGGTGCAGATCATCACCTTCGCGCTGATCTTCGTCGGGGCGACCTTCGCCACCACGGAAGTCACGACAGTCGCCATCACCAAGGCGCTTGGCCAGCCTGAGGCGGCAAGCCTGGTCATCGGCGTCTACGCGCTCGGCTCCTTCGTGCTCGGCATCATCGTCGGCGCGCTCAGCCTGAAGGCGCCGCTGCAGCGGCAACTGGCGGTGGCCGTCACCGTGATCGCGCTCACCACGCTGCCGCTGCTTTTTGCCGACACAGTGCCGACGCTGGCGCTGGCGGTGTTCGTCAGCGGCGTCGCGATCTCGCCGACCTTCATC
>NZ_RZTO01000790.1:0-2802 GCF_003997225.1 Mesorhizobium sp. M2C.T.Ca.TU.002.02.1.1 | reverse complement strand
ACTGGGAAGACCGTGAGCAGACTTTGTTCCGCTCGACGGCGGTCGGCGACGACATGGACCGGGCGCTGGTCAAGTCGGACGGCTCGTTCACCTATTTCGCCGCCGATGTCGCTTATCTCAAGGACAAGGTCGAGCGTGGCTTCGTCGATCTGATCTATGTGCTCGGCGCCGACCACGGCGGCTATGTGAAGCGGCTCGAGGCGCTGGCGCGGGCGGTTGCCGGCGATAGCGTCAAGCTGACGGTTCTGCTTTGCCAGCTCGTCAAATTGTTCCGCGACGGCGAGCCGGTCCGGATGTCGAAGCGGTCCGGCGATTTCGTCACCCTGCGCGACGTGGTGGAGGAGGTTGGCCGCGACCCGATCCGCTTCATGATGCTTTACCGCAAGAACGACGCACCGCTCGATTTCGACTTCGCCAAGGTCACGGAGCAGTCGAAGGACAATCCGGTATTCTATGTGCAATACGCGTCGGCGCGCTGCCATTCCGTCTTCAGGCAGGCGAGCGAGCAGCTCGGCGAGGCGAATTTCGACCGCAACCGGCTCGCGGCTTCCGTGGCCGCGCTGGCTGACGAGGGCGAAATCGCGCTGATTAGGAAGCTGGCCGAATACCCGCGGCTGATCGAGTCCGCGGCGCTTTCGCTGGAGCCGCACCGGCTCGCATTCTACCTCTACGATCTGGCTTCCGGCTTCCATGCACAGTGGAATCGGGGCCATGACAACCAGGACTTACGTTTTGTTAAGGTTAACGACCGAGAATCAACCTATGCCAGACTAGGGCTGGTGCAGGCTGTTTCGGATGTTTTGACGTCCGGCCTGACGCTGATAGGAGCTGATGCGCCTACCGAAATGCGTTAGGTTTGACTAAAAAACCTGTCACCTTTTGCCCACATTGCGCTGGTAAGGGCCAACCCTGCGCGACGTCCATGGCGTCCGACTTTGTGCGAGTTCGGGAACAATAATGGCAGACAGAACCCCGCTGAAAGTAGCCGACCACAACGACATCGCCGACGATGATCCGTTCGCGGAACTGACCCGGATCATGGGTTTCGACCCGCGCCAGCCGGTGCGGCAGCCGGCCCCCGCGGTCGAGAAGGCCATGCCGGCCAATCAGGCCGTGGAGGCTGACGATTTCGACATCGACCTCGAGAAGGAGTTGATGGGCGAGTTCGATTCCGTCGAGGAAAGCGCGCCGGTCACCCAGCAGGCTGCGCTGCATCAGGTCAGCCATGAGCCGACCTTCGAGGCTGCCAGCGCCCCCGCGAATGACGACGAGCTTACCGCCTCCTTCGAGCAGGATTTCGTGTTCGACGACGCGGCGGATCATGCCGACTTCGCCGGGGCCCGCGCGCCGGAGCCGGATTTCGCGGCCGAGCCGCATGTCGCGCCGGAGCCGGACGTTGCGGCGGAGGCGCATTTCGCATCTGAGCCACAAGCAGCTTCCGAGCCGGAAGTGGCTTTCGACGATGATTTCGACAAGGCGGTCGCCAGTTCGCTGGATGTCTCGCCGCTCGATGCCTCGCCGCTTGGGGACGAGCTTCCGATCGACCAGGAAATGGCGGCTTCGCTGGACCAGGATTTCCAGCTCGACCATCACGAGCCGGCCAACCTCGATTATCCCCAGCCGGCCGACGTCCGGCAGGACGCCATCGAAGCCGTGCAGGCCGCGAGCGAGGAGGCGTTCGACGCCGATTTCGACAATGCGGTCCAGATGTCGCTCGAAGACGAGTTGTCGTTTGAGAGCCATGAGCCGGAGCAGCGCGCGCAGCCCGTTGAGCCGGTCGAAGCTCATGCAGCCGCCCCGTTGGTTTCCGAGGATGATTTCGCCGGTCATTTCGACCAGGCGATGGCCGACGTCGCCATCGATCTCGGCCAGGATCAGGATATTCAGGATCTATCGCTTGGCGAAGAGCCGGCGCCGATGGCCGAGACGCCGATGGAGGCGGCCAATTTTGCCGCAGAGCCGGAGCTCGCCGCGTCCGAACCCGCCGCGCTTTCCCTTGAAGATGATTTCGAACTCAGCTTCCGCGATGCGCTGAACGAGGAGCCGCAAGCTCCGGTCGTCGAGCCCGTTGCCGCGCCGCAACCGGCCGTGGTTGAGCCGGCTCCCGTCGTCGCTGCTCCGGTGCCGCCGGTCGCCGCCGTCGAGCCGGTGAAGCCGGCCGCCAGCGAGCGCAGCCTGGAGGACGAGCTCAATGCGCTGCTCGGCGCCATGACCGCGCGGCCGATGCCGGCGGTCATGGAGCCTGCTCCCGCGCCACGGCTGGTTGCGGAACCCGAGAGCCACGCGAGCGGGAAGGCGGCAGCCGACGATCTCGACTGGGATCTCGACGAGCACCAGCCGGCGCCGAACGGGCAGGGTGCTCAGCCGCTCGAGAGCGACCTGGACGACCTGCTTGCCAGCGAGCTCGACCGCCAGGATTTTGCGGCCCCGGCTAAGACCGATCCTTCCAGGGCCGAACCGGACGTTGATTTCGACGACGACGCCTTCGGCGCTGCCTTCGCCCGGAGTATCGAGGCCGAGCAGGAGGCCGCCGCCCGGGCGAAGTCTCCGGCAAATTCGCCCGGCGGGCTGCATTCGACGCCCGCCGAGCCGGGAAGGTCGTGGAGCCGTTCGACCCCGACCGCCGTTCCCCCGGCGCAGGCTTCGTTTGTCGCTCAGCCGGCGCCAGCGCAGCCGGCGCCTTCGGCGCCTGTTCAGATGGCGGCAGCGCCTGCCTACCGCAGCGAACCGGCAGTGGATTATTCCACCTACGCCAAGCCGGCGTCTTCGTCGCAGGATCGGCGGCATGAGGACGTGCCGGAT
>NZ_RZTO01000078.1:0-12789 GCF_003997225.1 Mesorhizobium sp. M2C.T.Ca.TU.002.02.1.1 | reverse complement strand
ATGGTAGCTGACAAACTCATTATTGACGTCTCCCTCAGATGACGTTGCACGTTGAAGGCCACGCTGATTGCACGCCCCGAAAAATCAAACGCCGGCTTCCGGAAAAAGTTCCGCCGGCCGTGGAACTAAATTAGAAAGCGGGCGTTTCGGGGTTTCGGGATGGGCAACCAGACGAGGGTTCCGCTTGCGTTGTGGTTTGCAGTCGAAGAGCGGTTCGGGTGCTGGAAATTAGGGCTACTATGAAAGAAATGTCAAAAAAGCAGATGGCTGATGCCGCAAAGAGGCATCGGAACGGGGATGGCAACCCGCTGGGGACGAACTCCGAAATCGCGCGCAAGCTCAAGCAGTATTATGACGAGCTGGTCTCGGACCATGTGCCGGACCGCTTCGCTCAGCTGCTCAGCCAGCTGGAACAGGCCGAACCCGCCCAGAAAAAGGACTGAGGCATGGCGGCGGTATCCCAGAGCTTCAAGACCGAGCTGCTCGGTGCGATCCCGAGCCTGCGCGCTTTCGCCGTGTCGCTGACGCAGAATGCCGACCGGGCCGACGACCTCGTCCAGGAAACGCTGGTCAAGGCCTGGGACAAGCATGAGAGTTTCCAGCCGGGCACCAATTTGAAGGCATGGCTGTTCACCATACTGCGCAACGAATTCTATTCGCAGATGCGCAAGCGCGGCCGCGAGGTGCAGGACAGCGACGGCATCATGACGGCCAGGCTTGCCGTCCACCCGGCCCAGCACGGCCAGCTCGACCTCAAGGATTTCCGCGGCGCGCTCGAGCAACTGCCCGAGGACCAGCGCGAGGCCATCATCCTGATCGGCGCTTCTGGCTTCTCCTATGAAGAAGCCGCCGAGATATGCGGCTGCGCGGTCGGCACCATCAAGAGCCGCGTCAGCCGGGCGCGCGCAAGGTTGCAGGAGATCCTCAAGATTTCCGGAGAGGACGAGTTCGGGCCCGATGCGATCTCGGCGCAGGTCACAGGTTCGAACGCGGCTTAAGCCGATACCGTTACGATTCCGACTGCAAGGATAGCCTCAGGCCGGGGCGATCCGGCCGCAGGCCATGGCCACGGCTTCGATCAGATCGTCGCCCGAGTAAGGCTTGGTGACCAGCCGGATGTCCGGGAACGCTTCCTTGATCTCGTCCGGATCCGAATAGCCGGAGGCAAATACGAACGGTATGCCCTCGCTGCGCAGCCGGGCGGCGAAATCCAGGGTCGAAACGTCGCCGAGCATCAGGTCGACGACCGCCGCGTCGAAACGCGCGGGCAGCGCCTGTCCGTCGATCTCGTCGAGCGCGCGCGCGATCGTCACGCCCGCGGCGCCGTGGTCGCGGCAAAGCTGCTCGACGTCCATCGCGATCAGGAACTCGTCTTCCAGGACGAGGATACGCAGTCCGTCAAGCAGTGCTGGCACTTATCAGTGTCTCCTCGCAGGGCTCACTCATGCGCGGAATTCGCCGCCATGTCATTTAAAAAAGACGTGGCTAAAGAGACAGGGGGCCCCGGCCTCGCGGAACCCCTGACGGTCTCAAACGTTTCCTTGTGCCCATAAGGGCAGGGGTTTCGAAGAGGGGTCGAAATGTCCAGCCAAAGCGCACGTCCGGCTGCGAATCGTCAATATCCTTGCGAAGAGTGCCCGTTGCGGCCGTTGCCCGCCTTTCGCGCGTTCGAAAAGCAGGAGCTGGCATTCGTAAGCGCTTTCAAGCGCGGTGAACTCGCCGTCGACAAGGGAGCCACGGTCCTGGTCGAAGGCAGCCACAGCGCGCATCTCTACACGGTGCTGTCGGGCTGGGCGTTCCGCTACAAGCTCTTGCCCGACGGGCGTCGGCAGATCCTCAATTATTCCATGCCTGGCGATCTCATCGGCCTGCAGGGAAGCCTGATGGGCGAGATGCAGCATTCCGTCGAGGCCTTGTCGCCGATGCTGCTGTGCCTTTTCGAGCGCGATCAGCTGCAGGAACTCTATCGCAACCACCCCGGACTTGCTTACGACATCACCTGGATCGCGTCGCGCGAGGAACGCATGCTGGACGAGAACCTGCTCAGCATCGGCCGCCGCACCGCGCTCGAACGAGCGGCCTACCTCATCGCCTTCATCGCCAGCCGGGCGCGCAGCGCCGGACTGAACGGCAAGACGCCGCTGCGAATCCCGATCACGCAACAGCACATCGCCGACACGCTCGGCCTTTCGCTGGTCCACACCAACAAGACGATCCGCAAGCTGATGGACCGCAGGCTCGTTCTGTGGCGAGATGGCGGCTGCGAAGTGATCGACTATGACGGACTGAAGAAGCTTGCCCGCTGGGACGGGCTCGGCGAGGAACGCCGGCCGCTGATCTAGGCCGGCTCGAGCCGCCGAATCGGGAACTTTGACGCAGAACAGACGTTGAAATCCAAGCAAACGCAAGGAGTTAGAGATGGCAACCGCCGCAGGCAGATCCGCAACAGATCAAGCGACCACCGCCGACCTGGAGGCTGATATCGAGCAATTGAAAGCGGATATCCAGAAACTCACGGAGCAGCTCGCCAAGACCGGTCAGCACGGTTATGGCGCGGCCCGTCGCGCTGCCGCGGATGGCGTCGAACAATTGCGCGCGCAAGGCGAAGCTGCCTTCGAGAGCATGCGGGGCAGCGCCGAAGACATCGAAGCACAGCTGATAGCCAAAGTGCGCGAGAAGCCGGTGACGTCGCTGGCGATCGCGGCGGGTGTCGGCTTCCTCTTCGCCCTGCTTTCCCGCCGCTAGCCTCAGATGGGGACGCTTGTCTCGCTGATCTCGGCCCTTGCCTCGGGCGAGGCGATGGCCGCTTTGCAAAGAGCGCGGACGACGGCAATCCTTTACGGACTTGCCGCCGTTCTTGCGCTGTGCGGTGTCGGCTTCCTCATCGGCGCCGCCTATATCTGGCTGGCGGCGCGCTATGGACCGCTGGCGACCAGTCTCGGCTTCGGCGTAGGGTTCCTGGTGATTGCCGGGCTCATCCTTGCCATCCACAAGCTGACGACGAGCATGCGCAGCAGGCGGCGCGCGCGGCGGCGGCAGGCCGACATGACCGCGCTGGGCGTTACCGCGGTACTTGCACTGCTTCCGGCCCTTGCCAGGAGCAAGGCCGGGCTGGGCGCCGTCATCGCGCCCGCCTTGGCGGTCGTCGCCTACGCCATCTATCGCGAGAACGCCAAGCCGCCAAAGCAAGGTCCGGAAGACATGCCGTAAAGCGGTTCATGAGACGACAATTGCTTGCGTCAAGGACGGCTTGAACGCCCTCCCCGACACGGAACCTTACCGAACAGGGCCCGTTACCGACCATGTCGTGGCAGAAACGCCCGCCGCCGCGCAGCATGGAGGCCAATCGTGACCAAGATCGTACCCGAAGACAAAGCACGCCAGGGACATTGGGGCTGGCATGCGTTGAGAATCCTCGTCGCCGGGCTCCTGCTCGCCCTCATCGCGTGGGGGGCAGTCGAGATTTATGGCGAGCTGATCAAGTCGCCGACGACGCAGCAGACCGTGCCGGAAGCGCCGCCCGCGGCGCAGAAATCCGTCCAGGGCGGTTGATCCCCGCATCACGCCGCCTCGTCCGCGCTTTGCTTGCCGGAACGAGCACGTTCAGCGCGGCGGGGTGAATCTCGATCGTGGTTTCGCGCTCGAGCCTCATCAGTTCGCCATCCAGCACCGCGCTGAACTTCCTGGCGGACGAGTGGATCCTCAGCACGGCCTTGCCGGCTTGATGAACTTCTACATGCGCGCTCCGGCGCCACCTGCCGCGCAGCATGTCCAGCAAAAGCTTTGCCAGATGATGACGACGGCGCGCGACGCTGACATAGATGCCGAGCACGCCGCCGGCCGGATTGTCTGCATAGGGCAGGTGGCCTTCGCCGAACAGGTTGTTGGAAATGCCGATGCCGGTCGTGCGGGTGACGATCTCCGCCTTGCCGACGCTCAAGCTCACCTTAAGCGCCGGCGGGTTCTTGATCGCCTCCCATGCGGCGCGCATGGACGCCCGCATCTTTCCAAGGCGCGAGCCGAAATCCATTTTTTCGCGCAGCTGAACCATCCTGGCATGCATGCCGACCGAGAACTGGTGCACGAAAGGCCGGCCGTTGGCGCTGGCCATATCGACGGCGATCACCTCGCCATCGGCAAAGGACTGCAGCGCCGCTCCCAATGTCTGCGGAATACCCAGCTCGCGCGCGAAGAGGTTCATCGTGCCGGCGGGCAAGATGGCCAGGGCCTTCTTCTTGTTCATGAGCAGGGACGCCGCGGTGGAAATCGTGCCGTCACCGCCTCCGGCAAGAATGACGTCGATATTGCGCCTGGCGATTGCCCTTTGCAGCGCCGCGGCGACGTCGCGGCCGGCCACGACGTCGATCTCGACAGAATGTCCCGCTGCTTCGAGTGTCTGACGCAGCTGTTCGGAAAATGCTTCAATGTTGATGGTGCGGAGCGTGCCGCTGTCCTGATTCAGCACCGCAGCAAACCGCATGCACCGCTCCGTGTTGCCTTCAGGTCGGTTTGAGCCGGCAGACCCTTAGCCGCAGCTGAAACGACAATGCGGCCGCAAAGGTTCCGCCGGAGGTTCAGGAGTCCGGACACCCGTGAGCGCGTTGTGGTTGGAACAACACCCCGGTCACAACGTTGTGATCCTGTCGACACTGCCGCTCCCGACTCGCCGTTCTGAGGCTGGGCCAGGGAGCGCAATGCATAGATCAGGCACGAGGAGAGACTATGATGATCCGCACCCTTTTGGCGACGACCGCGATCGCGACGCTGCTTGCGACCGGCGCTTTTGCACAGACGACGCCCGCTCCGGCTCAACAGGCGCCGGCAGCCGAGAATCCGGCTCCGGTCATGCGCTCGGACGGCGCGCTCATGACGAACATCATTGGCGAGTCCGTCTATAACGGCACCGGCGACGACGCGCAGAATATCGGCAAGGTCGACGATGTGGTCTTCGATTCCAGCGGCAATGCCAAATCCGCCATTATCGGAGTCGGCGGATTTCTCGGCGTCGGCAAGAAGGACGTCGCTTTCGACTACAGCAAGCTGGAATGGGCCGAGAAGAACGGCGACCGCTGGCTGGTCGCCAAGTCGACCAAGGATGAGCTGAACGCTCTGCCGGCGTTCGACCGCAAGCCTTATGATCCGGCCCCGGCGCAGTCGGCCGACGCTACGCAGCCCGCCAACAACACGACGCAGGCTCCGGCGGCCGCACCGGCCGAGCCGGTGAAGAAGGCGGAGGGCAACCTCGCCACCAACATCATGGGCGAGTCGGTCTATAACGGCACCGCGGACGACGCCCAGAAGATCGGTGACGTGAAGGACATCGTGCTTGCCAAGGACGGCAAGGCCGAGTCGCTGGTGATCGGCGTCGGCGGCTTCCTCGGCATCGGCACCAAGAACGTCACCTTCGACTTCGCCAAGGCCAAGTGGGCGGAGAAGAACGGCGACCGCTGGCTGGTGGCCGAGACGACGAAGGAGCAGCTGCAGGCTCAGCCCGATTTCAACCGCAAGGCCTATGATCCGGCACCCGGCTCGACGGCGGCCGCGACCAATGCGCCCGCCACGACGACGCCCGCGGTGGTCTCTTCGGATACCACGTCCGACAAGGGCGCGAAGCCGGCAGAGCCCGCCAAGTCGACGGCCGAGAACAAGTCTGCGACGCCGCCCGCTTCGAGCACGGCCGAGAACAAGCCGGCCGATAACGGCGCCGCCGCCACCGACCAGACCAAGACCGCTTCCATCGACAAATCGACATTGACCGAAATGCCGATGGGCAACATGCGCGTTGACGACCTTAAGGGTACGACGGTCTATGGCGCCAACGATGCCGAGATAGGTTCGATCGGCGACGTCGTGCTGACGCCCGACAACAAGCCGGACGCGGTGATCGTCGATGTCGGCGGCTTCCTCGGGATTGGCGCCAAGCAAGTGGCGGTCGGCATGGACAAGCTCAAATTCATGACCGACAAGAACGGCAAGAAGTACCTCTACACCAACTTCACCAAGGAACAGCTGCAGGCGCAGGCGGCCTATGACAAGAGCAGCTA
Organism: Mesorhizobium sp. M2C.T.Ca.TU.002.02.1.1; assembly: GCF_003997225.1. Lineage (NCBI taxonomy): Bacteria > Pseudomonadati > Pseudomonadota > Alphaproteobacteria > Hyphomicrobiales > Phyllobacteriaceae > Mesorhizobium > Mesorhizobium sp. M2C.T.Ca.TU.002.02.1.1. The sequence goes on along the minus strand of NZ_RZTO01000078.1, from coordinate 6,745 downwards.
TGCCGCAAACCGCGACCAGCAGCGGATGATGCTGAAGTAGGGGAATAGGGCAGTAGGGCAGTAGGGCAGTAGGGCAGTAGGGCAGTAGGGACACTCACCGTCTCGGCGTACTGCCCCCTATTGCCTTACTGCCCTACTGCCTTGGCCACATATCCAACCACTCCTTCCGTCAGCTCCGCCAGCGCCAGCGACTGGTCGAGATGCGCGGCGCGCCAGGCGAGCATCTTTTCGGCGAACTGCAGCCGCACCGGCAGATAGGACGGATCTTCGGCGACATTGTTCAGCTCGCCTGGATCCTTCGACAGGTCGAACAGAAGCGGCGGCAGGCCGCCGCCGAAATGGACATATTCGAAGTCCGCCGTGCGGATGACGGCGAGGTTGCAGGCGCGCGATTCGATACCGAAATGGCGTTCGGCCTCGCCTTTGGCGACCGTGCGGAAATCAAATTCCCAATGCGCGGCGTCGCGCCAGGTCTCCGGCCCCTTGCCGTCGAGCCAGGGCACCAGCGAGCGGCCGTCGAGATGGCGCTGCGGCGCGGCGCCGGTCAGGTCGAGCAAGGTCGGGAAGATATCGACGGCCTCGGTGAAACGATCGACGGATACGCCGGCTGTCGCGCTGCGCCGCGGATCGCGGATGATCAGCGGAATATGGTAGCTGGCGTCGAAGAAGCCGCCTTTGCCGAGCATGAAATGGTCGCCCATCATCTCTGCGTGGTCGGAGGTGAGCACGATGACGGTGTCGTCCCAGGCGCCCGCTAACTTGATCGCCTGCCAGACGCGGCCGAGCTGCGCGTCGACCTCGGAGATCATGCCGTAGTAGATCGCGCGGATGCGGCGGAAGTTCTCCTCGCTCCACTCCGCCACCTTGCCTTCGCTGCCGGGGACGAATTTCGTCCGCTTCTGCCGGTCGAGATCGTAGGCGAGATAGGGATGGCTTTCCGCCTCGGCTTGCCAGCTTGCCGCGCGCTTGAAGGCGGGACCTTCGGCCGGATCATACATGCGGTTGTAGGGCTCCGGCACGATGAAAGGCGGGTGCGGGCTGATGAAGGAGATATGCGCGAACCATGGCGCGCCCTCCTCCTGCTCGCCGAGCCAGCGGATGAATTCGCCGGTCAGGAAAGCGGTCGGCGTCTGGTCCTTCGTGTAGGCCGGCGGCGCGTTGGTCACGTCGCCATCCGCCTGGCCGCCGGCCGGACGGTGGATGCCGGGGCTGCCTGCGCCGGTGTCGACGCCTTGCGCCCGCAGCCATGACAGCCACTGCTTCTGATGTTCGGGCAAAGCCTGGCGCACGGTGAAGCCGGGCAGCACGCCTTCATAGCTGCGCAGCCGCGGATCCTCGGGCGAGAGTTGCCGGGGGTCGAGCGAGACATCGGTGTAGCCGAACAAAGTGGGATCGTAGCCCGCCGCGCGCGCCGAAAGTGCGATGTTGCCATGACGCGCGTCGAGCGGCGTGCCGTTGCGGCAGACGCGATTGTTCATCTGGTAAAGCCCGGTATAGAGGCAGGCACGGGCGGGAGAACAGGGTGCTGCGCCGCCATAGTGGCGCCGGAAAAGCACGCCTTCGGCGGCGAGCGCATCCACATTCGGCGTCTTCACCACCGGATGGCCGGCGGCCGACAAGCAATCGCCGCGCCACTGGTCGCAGGTGATGAGGAGGACGTTCGGGTGGCTCGTCGGATGGTCCAAGATCGTCTCCTTGTGGAAGCGCCCAGATGGAACGGAAATCACCGGCGTTGCAAGTCAATGCCGGTGATAGATTGGTGAACATATTTCGAACGGTCGTTCACTTTTATGACACAGTCCATTCTGTGTTTGCCCGCTTTGCCGCCGGCCCGCCTATCCTCATATTGGCTGGGACAGCGGCGAGGGCCGCACAAGAACAAGGGAAGGAGCACGATCATGCTCAATCAGATCCAGGGTCTGCATCACGTCACCTCGATGGCGAGCGATGCACGCCGCAACAATGAGTTCTTCACCAAGAAGCTCGGCCTGCGCCGGGTGAAGAAGACAGTCAATTTCGACGCGCCGGACGTCTACCACCTCTACTATGCCGACGAGGTCGGCACGCCGGGTTCGGTGATGACCTATTTCCCGTTCCCCGATATCGGCAAGGGCCGGCACGGGGTGGGCGAGGTCGGCACGACGGTGTTCTCGGTGCCGGAGGGCACGCTCGCCTATTGGGAAAAGCGCTTCGCCGACGAAGGCGTGGGCAATGTCGCCCGCACGGAAAGTTTCGGCGAAAAGCGGCTCACCTTCACCGGTCCGGACGGCGACAGTTTCGCGCTTGTCGAGGACAAGGCCGACAGCAGGGCGCCATGGGTCAAGGGCGGTGTTCCCGGCGACGAGGCGATCCGTGGCTTCCACTCGGTCTCGCTGCGGCTGAAGGATGGCGGCGCCACCGAGGAGCTCTTGAAGTTCATGGGCTATGAGGAGGTCGACAAGTCCGGCAATATACGTCGGCTGGCGATCAAGAACGGCAATGGCGCCGATGTCGTCGACATCGAATCGCTGCCCGGCGCGGGCTTTGCCAATCTCGGCGCCGGCTCGGTGCATCACGTCGCCTTCGCGGTCGAGGATCGCGCCAAGCAGCTCGAGGTGCGCAAGGCGCTTGTCGACACAGGCTATGGCGTGACGCCGGTCATCGATCGCGACTATTTCTGGGCGATCTATTTCCGCACGCCGGGCGGCGTGCTGTTCGAGGTGGCCACCAACGAACCGGGCTTCGACCGCGACGAGGACACTGCGCATCTCGGCGAGGCGCTGAAGCTGCCGACGCAGCATCAGCATCTCAGGCCCTATCTCGAAGAGCATCTGCAGAAGCTGGAAGACTGAAGCTATGAGCAAGGACGCTTACATCCATAAGGTGCTGCCCGGTTCGCCGAGCAGCCCGCTGCTCTTCGTCTTCCACGGCACCGGCGCGGATGAAAACCAGCTTCTCGGTTTCGGCCGCGATCTTGTGCCTTCGGCGACGATCATCTCGCCGCGCGGCGATGTCTCGGAGCATGGCGCCGCGCGCTTCTTCCGCCGCACCGGCGAGGGCGTCTACGATATGGACGACCTGGCGCGGGCGACGGCGAAGATGGCGGGCTTCGTCAAGGCGCATGTCGAGGTGGCAAAGCCCTCGGCGGTGTTCGGCCTCGGCTATTCCAACGGCGCCAACATCCTGGCTTCGGTGGTGTTCGCCGAGCCCGGCCTGTTCGATGCCGTGGCGCTGATGCATCCGCTGATCCCGTTCGAACCGCAGGTGCAGGGCAGCCTTGCCGGCCGGCGCATCCTGATCACGGCCGGCAGGCGCGATCCGATCTGCCCGCCCAATTTGACGTCGCGGCTCGAGGCCTATTTGCGCGCCGACGGCGCCGATGCCACAGTGGAATGGCACGACGGCGGGCATGAGGTTCGGCCGAATGAAATCGAAGTGGCGCGGCGGCTTTTTGCCCCGGCGCCGGCTCCAAATCCAAGAGATGGAGCATGATGTCGTCCGAAAACCGCTTCACACTTTTCGGCATCATGCTCCAAGGAGGCAACTAAATGGCTGATCAACTGCCCGAGATCGAACTGGAAGACCACGGCTCCAAGGGGCGCTACGTGCTGCGCGGACCCGGCGGCGCCGAGGCCGAAATGACCTTCACCAAGATCGGCGAGCACCAGCTCATCATCGATCATACGGAGGTGCCGGACGCCTTTCGCGGCCAGGGCGCCGGGCTTCGGCTCGTCACCCGCGCCGTCGAGGACGCGCGCGCCGCCGGCAAGAAGATCATCCCGCTCTGCCCCTTCGCCAACGCCCAGTTCCGCCGCCATCCGGAATGGGCGGATGTGCTGAAGCAGTAGAGGATTTTTTCCTTCCCCCCTTGTGGGGGAAGGTGGCCGCGAAGCGGCCGGATGAGGGGTGTTCCAGCGGAGTGCGACGTCTGCATTCCCTGGAACACCCCTCATCCGTCTCGGCGCTGCGCCGATCCACCTTCTCCCCCAGGGGGAGAAGGGAACTCTTCGCATTTGCACCGCCCAGCCATCTTGCCTAAGTTGACGGTTCGCTCTGACGAAACCCGTCGTCCCGCCCGTCACCGATTTGAATGGCTCCCCTGATGACCGATACCGACCTGATCCCCGTTTTCGACGGACATAACGACACGCTGCTTCGGCTCTACCAGTCGAAGGAAGCCGATGTCGAAAAGCTGTTCATCGAGGGGACGCCGGGCGGCCATATCGACCTGCCGCGCGCCAGGAAGGGCGGCTTTGCCGGCGGCATGTTCGCGATCTTTCCGCCGCCGGTCGAGAAGTCGAAGCGCAGCGCGGTGCCGCCGGCGCCGAGCGACAACGAGCCGCTGCCGCCGGAACTGCCGCAGGCCGAGGCGATCACCTCCACCATCGGCATGGCTTCGATCCTGTTCAGGCTGGAGCGCGCCGGCGCGCTGACCGTCTGCCGCAGCGCCGGCGATGTACGCGCCGCCATGGCGAAAGGCTCGATCGCGGCGATTTTCCACATCGAAGGCGTCGAAGCGATCGATCCCGAGCTTGCCATGCTCGACGTGCTGCACGCCGCAGGCCTGCGCTCGCTGGGCATCGTCTGGAGCCGGCCGAATGCCTTCGGCAATGGCGTGCCGTTCCGGTTTCCTTCCTCGCCCGATACCGGGCCCGGCCTCACCGATGCCGGCAAGGCGCTGGTCAAGGCGTGCAACCAGCTCAGGATCATGATCGACCTGTCGCATCTCAACGAGAAGGGTTTTCGCGACGTGGCGGGCTTGAGCGACGCGCCGCTGGTCGCCACCCATTCCAATGTGCATGCGATCTGCGGCCATTCGCGCAACCTGACCGACTGGCAGCTCGGAGCGATCCGCGAATCGGGTGGCATGGTCGGCCTCAACTTCGCCACCGGCTTCCTGCGCGAGGACGGCCGCATGAACGCCGACACCAGCATCGACATCATGGTGCGCCATATCGACTCGCTCTTGCAGGCGCTGGGCGAGGACGGTGTCGGGCTAGGCTCGGATTTCGACGGCGCCATGATCCCGGCTCCCATCGGCGACGTCGCCGGCCTGCCCAAGCTCGTCGACGCGCTGGCGGCGCGCGGTTTCGGGCGCCCGCTGATCGAGAAGATCGCTTACCGGAATTGGTTGAGCGTGCTGGAGCGCACAATAGGTTGAGCGCGACTACTGGCCGTAGCCCATGCGTTTCAGCCATTCCTGGCCGACGCCGCGGTCGCGGATGATCGCCAAGGGGTTTTCCGCGTCGAGCCGGGCGCAGATGCGGTAGACCTCCAGCGTCTCGGCGTTCATCTCGCCGCGCTTGAAGAAAAACATCGCCGCAGCGTAGCGGGTGCGGCCGGACCACATCTCGCCGAGCGGTGTGTTGACCAGCTGCCACTGCTCGGCGGCTTCCGCCTCCAGGTCTTCCGCTTCGCTTGCCATCTCAGAAATCCGCGGGCGGGTTGGCGGTGCGGCGGTCGAGCTTGATGAAGGGCCGCGGCACTATCTTCGCCTTCTTCATCAGCTTCTGGTACTGCAGCTCGCGCATGGCGTAGATCTCGACCCAGAGGTCGTCGACGATCGTGTCGCCATAGGGCCGCCGCAGCGAGGCGAGCGCGATGTTGCGTTTGGCCATCGGCGACCACATCGCCGCGCTGACCAGCCCGACTTCCTGGCTTTTGCGGTAATAGACGATGGCATGCTCGGCCGGGATGTTGCCTTCGATCTCCAGGCCGACCAGCACGTGACGCAGCTTCTTCTTCGCGCGCGCTTCGAGGATGGCGCGGCGGCCGTTGAAATGGCCCTTGTCCGGATCGATCATGAAGCCGAGGCCGATCTCGTCGGGCATGCGCAGGCGGTCGGCGCGGATGGCGTGCTCGGCGGTGGTGAAGTCGGCATTGGCGACGATCAGGCCGGCTTCCAGCCGGGCCCGGTTCAGCGCGGTATAACCGATGGCGCGGATGCCACGCAGCTCGCCTGCCACCATAAGCCGGTCCCACAGGCTGAGTGCCTTGTCCGCCGGCACGAACAGCTCGTAGCCGAGATCGCCGGTGAAGCCAGTGCGCGAGATGGTGACGGTGCCGCCGTCATGCGCGAACTCGGCAAGGTCGAACACTTTCAGCCGCTCGACGCCGGCAAAGCCCGCGTCGCGCAGGATGGCGAAGGATGTCGGGCCTTGCAGCGCCAGGCCGGCGACAGCCTCCGTCTCTTCCTCGACGCTGACCTCATAGCCAATCGTGCTGTCCAGCAGCCAGGGCAGATGCCGCTCCTGCGAGCACAGCCGGAAGCGCGTCGGCGCGAGCCGGAACAGCGTGCCGTCGTCCAGCACGAAACCTTCGTCGTCGCACCAGGCGGTGTAGTGGACGCGGCCGGGCTCCAGTTTCGTCACGTCGCGCAGTGTGACGCGGTCGAGATAGGCTTCGGCGTCCCGGCCTTCGATCCGGTATTTGGTCATCGGCGAGATGTCGAACAGCGCCGCCTGGCTGCGCATGGCGAAATATTCGAGCTCCTCGTCCCACAGCGAGTGCGGCGCGCGGTAGCCGGCCCAACTGTACCAATCCTGCTTTAGGGCAAGCGCATCGATGCGCGGCTGGAACGGCGTGCCGAGTCGCAGCGTGCGGAAGTGGGATTGGGCTGTTGTGCGGGCGTCGGTTGACGGCTTGATGGTGGGATGATGGTTCATGACGGCGTTCCTTCGCGCCCCCCTCTGTCCTGCCGGACATCTCCCCCACAAGGGGGGAGATTGGCCGTCGCCCTGGCTTTCGCCAATCGCCAACGTTGCAG
>NZ_RZTO01000789.1:0-2806 GCF_003997225.1 Mesorhizobium sp. M2C.T.Ca.TU.002.02.1.1 | reverse complement strand
AAGCAAGGCAGATGCCGACCATGATCGGCAGCATGGCGCGGGAGCGCTCTGCATTGTGCCAAAGCCTCATCGCGGATTGAGCGATCGACCTCATGAATGCGGCTGCAGCGGCTCCCTGGCGGCACCGTTGACCGACGGCAGCCCGGGCAGAAGCTACACTTTGCAGCGATTGCCACAAACGAAGATTGACGCGGCTATGGCTTAAATTTTTTTGGCCATGCCGGCAAAGGAAAGCGGTGTCGCGGCGCGGCGCAGGCTTTACAGCGGTTTTGCACCCTCCTTACCATAGGCAAAAGCAAGAACCTGAGAACCAGCGGAAGGGAACAGCATGACGATCGAACGCCTCGAAAACGGCCAGCGCTTCTGCCGGGTGCTCCGCTACAACGGCACCGTCTATGTGGCTGGCCTGACCGCGGATGACCTTTCCGGCGACACCACCAGCCAGACCAAGCAGATCCTGGCCAAGATCGATGCGCTTCTCGCCAAGGCCGGCAGCGACAAGTCGAAGCTGCTCAGCGCGCAGATCTGGCTCCGCGACATCGCCGATTTCGAGATGATGAACGCCGCCTGGGACGCCTGGATCGACAGGAGCGCCATGCCGGTGCGCGCCACGGTGGAAGCGCGGCTTGCCGGCGACCAGTATCGTGTCGAGATCATGGTGACGGCGGCGGTCGGCTGAGCCGGCCGGCGAGGGTACGCCAATGCATGAGCTGGTGATCAAGGGCGGGCGCGTGGCGCTCGACGACGGCTGGGCCGAGTGCGACATCGGCATCGATGGCGGCCGGATCGCCGCCATCGGCAAAAGCCTGTCCGGACAGGAGTCGATCGATGCCGGCGGCCGCTGGGTCATGCCCGGCGGCATCGACGCGCATTGCCATCTCGACCAGCCGGTCTGGGGCGGTGCCGGCAATGCCGACGATTTCCAGTCCGGCACGATCTCAGCGGCATTCGGCGGCACGACCTGCATCGTCCCGTTCGGCATGCCTGGACAGGACATGACCACAGTCGGTGCCATCGACCGGGCGCTGGAGCGCGCCGCGGGCCGCGCCGTGATCGACTATGGGCTGCATGCCGTGGTGACCATGGGCACCGGCGCGGATGTCGAGGCCCAGCTTGAGGCGCTTGCCGGGCGCGGCATCGCGTCGGTCAAGCTGTTCATGACCTATCAGGGTTTTGCCGTCGATGACGACCTGTTCTTCAAGGTCCTCGATACGGCGCGGCGGCTGGGCTGGATCGTCATGGTCCATGCCGAGAACGACGCCGCCATCCGGCGCACGCGGCAGCGGCTCATCGATCTCGGCCGGACCGATATCCGCTACCATGTCGTTGCCCACAGCGAGACGATGGAGCGCGAGGCGACGCATCGCGCTTTGGCCTTCGCCGAGATGACCGGCGCGCGGATGACCATCGTGCATGTGTCGTCCTGGCAGTCGGCGGAGGAGGTGGCACGGGCGAAGTCGCGCGGGGTCGCCGCCATCGCGGAAACCTGTCCGCAATATCTTTTCCTGGGCGCTGCCGATCTCGACCGCGAGGCAGTCGATGCGGCGCGCTTCGTCTTCTCGCCACCGCCGCGCTCGCCGCGCAGCCATGAGCATCTGTGGCAGGATCTGATCGATGGCGGCATCGATCTGTGGTCGTCGGATCATTCGCCATATTATTTCGCCGACAAGATCGGGCACTCCGAGACGCCCGGTTTCACCACGACGCTGAGCGGCGTTCCCGGCATCGAGACGCGCCTGCCGTTGCTGTTCTCGGAAGGGCTGTTCACCGGCCGCCTGACGCTCGAACGCTATCTGGACCTCACCGCGCGCAACGCCGCCTCGATCTATGGCTTCGCCGATCGCAAGGGCAGCATCGCCGTCGGGCTCGACGCGGATCTGGCGCTGTGGGATCCGACAGCGCGATGGACGCTCGGACACAAGGTGCTGCATTCGCGCGTCGATTTCACACCCTACGAGGGCAAGATGGTCACCGGCAGACCGACGACCGTTCTGGTGCGTGGCGTGCCTGTCGTCGCCGACGGCAAGCTGCAGGCCGAACCGGGGTTCGGGCGCTTCGTAGCGCGCCATGCGGCCGATCCGGCGCTTTCCAAAAAACCAGTCGAGGATTGGACGCCATGGCTCGATGCCTGACCATCGCCGTTTGCCAGACCGGGCCGATCCGGCGCAGCGCCGCGCGCGCCGAGACGGTCGGGCGCCTGGTGCATCTGCTCGAGAAGGCTGCGGCTGCCGGCGCCGAGATCGCGGTGTTTCCGGAGATGGCGCTGACCACTTTCTTCCCGCGCTGGCGCATCGACGACCAGGCCGAGATCGATGCCTTCTTCGAGGCCTCGATGCCGGGACCGGAAACGCAGCGGCTCTATGACGCCGCCGCGCGCCTGAAGGTCGGCTTTGCGCTCGGCTATTGCGAGCTTACGCAGGAAAACGGCCGCACGCGCCATTTCAACACGATGGACTTGGTCGGGCCGGACGGCGCCTTCATCGGCCGCTATCGCAAGATGCATGTGCCGGGCTCGAGCGAGCCGGAAGCGGGCACGACCACGCATCTCGAACGGCGTTACTTCGAACCGGGCAATCTCGGCTTCCCGGTCTTCGACTATCGCGGCGTCCGCGTCGGTTTGGCCATCTGCAACGACCGCCGCTGGCCGGAGACCTATCGCATGCTCTGCCTCAACGGCGCCGAGGTGGCGCTGCTCGGCTACAACACGCCGTTGCTGCTCGACGAAGCGCCGGCGCTGGCGCATCTGAGGATGTTCCACAACCATCTGCCGATGCAGGCCGGCGCTTACCAGAACACGCTCTGGATC
>NZ_RZTO01000788.1:0-2816 GCF_003997225.1 Mesorhizobium sp. M2C.T.Ca.TU.002.02.1.1 | reverse complement strand
GACGAAATGTCCGCAGACTGGCCGGTTGCCCGACCGAAAATTTGAGGGGCGCGCCGCTTCCTTGAGCGGCGCGCCATAGGCTTTACTCGGCCGCGTCGGGCAGACGCGTCGGGGTCTCTTCGACCTGCGTGTTCTCCAGCTCGACATTGAGACCCAGCGAGCGCATTTCCTTGACGAGAACGTTGAAGCTCTCCGGAATGCCCGCCTCGAACGTGTCGTCGCCGCGCACGATCGCCTCGTAGACCTTGGTGCGGCCGGCGACGTCGTCCGACTTCACCGTCAGCATTTCCTGCAGCGTGTAGGCGGCGCCGTAGGCTTCGAGCGCCCAGACCTCCATTTCGCCGAAGCGCTGGCCACCGAACTGCGCCTTGCCGCCCAGCGGCTGCTGGGTGACGAGCGAGTACGGGCCGATCGAACGCGCGTGGATCTTGTCGTCCACCAGGTGATGCAGCTTGAGCATATAGATATAGCCCATCGTCACCTTGCGATCGAACGGCTCGCCGGTGCGGCCGTCATAGAGCTGCGACTGACCGCTGGTGTGCAGGCCAGCCTGCTCCAGCATGGTGTTGATGTCGGCCTCATGCGCGCCGTCGAACACCGGGGTCGCGATGGAGACGCCGCGGCGCATCTGCTCGCTCAGGCGAACGATGCTCTCGTCGTCATACTCGCGGATCGGCTCGTTGCGGTCGTTGGCGGGCATGAAGCTTTCCAGCGTCTTGCGCAGCGGCTTGATGTCGCCGCCACCCTTATACGCGTCGATCAGCTCGCCGATCTTCCGGCCCATGCCTGCGCAAGCCCAGCCCAGATGCGTTTCCAGGATCTGGCCGACATTCATGCGGCTCGGCACACCCAGCGGGTTGAGCACGATATCGGCATGCGTGCCGTCCTCGAGGAAAGGCATATCCTCGACCGGAACGATGCGCGACACGACACCCTTGTTGCCGTGACGGCCGGCCATCTTGTCGCCCGGCTGCATCTTGCGCTTCACCGCCACGAAGACCTTGACCATCTTCATGACGCCCGGAGGCATTTCGTCGCCGCGCTGCACCTTCTCGACCTTGTCCATGAAGCGCTGCTCGAGCGCCTTCTTGGACTCGTCATACTGGCCGCGCAGAGCCTCGAGCTCGCCCTGGAGCTTCTCGTTCTCGACGGCGAACTGCCACCACTGCGAACGCGGATACTCGTCGAGCGTGTCCTTCGACAGCTTCGAGCCCTTCTTGAAGCCTTTCGGTCCGGCGATCGCTTCCTTGCCGACCAGCACGTCGGAAAGACGCGCATAGACGTTGCGGTCGAGGATCGCCTGCTCGTCGTCGCGGTCCTTGGCCAGACGCTCGATCTCCTCGCGCTCGATCGCCATCGCGCGCTCGTCCTTCTCCACGCCGTGGCGGTTGAAGACGCGCACTTCGACGACCGTGCCGAAGGTGCCCGGAGGCATGCGCATGGAGGTGTCGCGGACGTCCGAGGCCTTTTCGCCGAAGATGGCGCGCAGAAGCTTCTCTTCCGGCGTCATCGGGCTTTCGCCCTTCGGCGTGATCTTGCCGACCAGGATATCGCCCGGCTGCACTTCGGCACCGATATAGACGATGCCGGCCTCGTCGAGGTTCTTCAGCGCCTCTTCCGAAACGTTCGGAATGTCGCGCGTGATTTCCTCCGGCCCGAGCTTGGTGTCGCGCGCCATGACCTCGAACTCCTCGATGTGGATCGAGGTGAAGACGTCGTCGGCCACGATGCGCTCGGAGAGCAGGATCGAGTCCTCGTAGTTGTAGCCGTTCCACGGCATGAACGCGACGAGCACGTTGCGGCCGAGCGCCAGATCGCCGAGCTCGGTCGACGGACCGTCGGCAATGATGTCGCCCTTGTTGACGCGGTCGCCCATGCGCACCAGCGGACGCTGGTTGATGCAGGTGTTCTGGTTCGAACGCTGGAACTTCATCAGCCGGTAGATATCGACGCCCGACTTGCCGGGATCGAGATCTTCCGTGGCGCGGATGACGATGCGGGTGGCGTCGACCTGGTCGACCACGCCGCCACGACGGGCGCCGATGGCCGCGCCCGAGTCACGGGCGACGACCGGCTCCATGCCGGTGCCGACGAACGGCGCCTCGGCGCGCACCAGCGGCACGGCCTGACGCTGCATGTTCGAGCCCATCAGCGCGCGGTTGGCGTCGTCGTTCTCGAGGAACGGGATCAGCGCTGCCGCGACCGACACCATCTGCTTCGGCGAGACGTCCATCAGGTCGACGTTTTCGCGCGGCGCCATCATCACTTCGCCGGCGTTACGGCAAATGACGAACTCGTCGACGAAGCTGCCATTCTTGTCGAGCTCGGCGTTGGCCTGCGCGACATAGTGCTTGGCCTCTTCCATCGCCGACAAATAGACGACCTCGTTGGTCAGCTTGCCGCCCACGATCTTGCGGTACGGGCTTTCGATAAAGCCGTACTTGTTGACGCGCGCGAAGGTGGCCAGCGAGTTGATCAGACCGATATTCGGACCTTCCGGCGTCTCGATCGGGCAGATGCGGCCGTAATGCGTCGGGTGCACGTCGCGCACCTCGAAGCCGGCGCGCTCGCGGGTCAGACCGCCCGGTCCAAGCGCCGACAGGCGACGCTTGTGGGTGATCTCCGACAGCGGGTTGGTCTGGTCCATGAACTGCGACAGCTGCGAGGAACCGAAGAACTCGCGCACGGCGGCGGCCGCCGGCTTGGCGTTGATCAGGTCCTGCGGCATGACCGTGTCGATCTCGATCGAGGACATGCGTTCCTTGATCGCGCGCTCCATGCGCAGCAGGCCGACGCGGTACTGGTTCTCCATGAGC
>NZ_RZTO01000787.1:0-2816 GCF_003997225.1 Mesorhizobium sp. M2C.T.Ca.TU.002.02.1.1 | reverse complement strand
CTTCGGTGCCGATCTCCTGGCGGGCGCGCATATCGGTGATCTGGTAGCTGCGCCAAGTCCAGTGCGCCTCGGCGGGATCCTTGGTGCGGGAACCGTCGGCCTTGAAATGATAGATGAAGAACAGCCCGTGCTCGTCCGGCAGATAGGGCGAGAGGTCGGTGCCTTCGGCGGGGAGGGCGATGTTCATGGCGGCTTCGCCGGCTCTTGATGCGGTCGGGTCGCGGGGGCGGCCAGGCAGCGTTTCTAGCATGCGCGACCCGTTTGGGTGTGACAGTTCGATGACGGCCGGCGCTCAGCCGTCTCGGTCCTGATTTCGTGCGTCTCAAAAAAATCTTCCGCGTCCCGGGAATAAAGCCCGGGCCTTCCGGGTCTTGGCTGTAGCGAGGCCATCCTCCCAAGGCACGCATCAACCAACCCGGAAGGACTACGCATATGAACAGAACCGTCTTCGCCGCTCTCGCCATCCTCGTTGCCACCGGCAGCGCCTTTGCCGGCAGCGACCGTTTCCCCTGGACGAATGGCGGCCAGCAGGCCGTCGCTATCGACACCATCACCACCGGTTCCATCGCGAAGCCGGACATGGACCGCCACGACATGAAGCCTGCGGCCAGGATTGCTGCGGAAGAGCCCGGCCAGGGCATTTGGGGTCGTTGAGCTTGGAGCCGGGACCGAAGGTCCTGACGCCAGTGTGAGGAAGGCACGCCTCGCCCCGGCTCAACGACCAGACGTCCCGATCTCCCCGGCGCCGGCCGGTCTTCAGTCGCGACGGCCGGCGCCGGTTTCGCAGCCGGCGGAGGGCAGCACCGGGCCCTCCGCCATTCCCCGCATGTCGCCCAAAACTGCGCAGTGCTTTGGGTGACATGCGGCAGACCAATGAATTACCGCCTGAAACCTGAAGCAAATTTGCAGCCACAAGAGGAGATTTCTGATGTTCAACATGACACGCCGCATGGTGCTCGGTTCCGCCGCCGCCGCTGCCGCCTTCGGCATTGCCGGCAAGCTGGAGTTCGCGCCCGCGGCTTACGCCGAGACCCCGGTCGAGCCGCTGGTCGGCTTCTACAAATACAAGGTGGGCTCGCTTGAGGTCACCGCCGTCTATGACGGCATCTGGCGCAAACCGCACGACCCGGCCTTCATCAAGGACGTGTCGGTCGACGATACCAAGGCAGCGCTCGCCAAGGCGGGGCTGACCACCGAGTTCATGCCGATCCCGCTCACCGTCGTGGTGCTTCAGATGAACGGCCGCACCATCATGATGGACGCCGGCTCGGGCGTCGGACAGTGGCAGGCCAACGCCACGCATCTTCCGGCCAACATGAAGGCGGCCGGCATCGACTACAAGGCGATCGACACCATCATGATCTCGCATTTCCATCCGGACCATGTCTGGGGCCTGATGGAGAAGGGCACCAACAATCCGGTGTTCCCGAATGCGGAGCTCATCGTCAACGCCACCGAATACAATTGGTGGACGGATCCGAGCCGCCTGGCCAAGCTGCCCGAGGGCCGCAAGCCGGCGGGCAAGCGCATCGCCGAGAACTTCCCGAAGTGGAAGAACTGGAAGCTGGTCGACGACGGCACGGAAGTGGTGCCCGGCATCCGCCTCATGGCGGCGCCCGGCCACACGCCTGGACACTCGGTCTACCATGTCGATGCCGGCTCCGAGCAGTTCCTCGTCTCGGCCGACACCATGTACGTGCCGGCGCTGCTTGCCCCGCATCCCGAATGGCAGGGCAGCTACGACCAGGACGGGCCGATGGCGATCGCCACGCGCCACAAGATCATCGACCAGGTGATCGCCGACAATGTCCGCATCTGCGGCTCGCACTTCCCGTTCCCCGGCACAGGCAGCTTCGTCAAGGATGGCAACGCCTACGCCTTCACCCCAACCCAGATCTGATCGGAATCGGATCCTGAACAGAAAGCGACAACCCATGAAACACGCACTTTTCGCGGTGCTCGGCGCCATTGCGGTGCTGACCGCCGCCCCGATCGCCATCGCCGTTCCGGCCTATGCGGTCGACGACATCGAAGGCGCCGACGCGCCGGACCTGACGGCCGTGAAAGCCAAGATCGACGCCAAGGACTACAAGGGCGCGCTGGCCGACCTGCGCGATCTCGCGCAGGACAACCAGCAGGCCGACGTCTACAACCTGCTCGGCTTCACGCTGCGCAAGACCGGCGACTACCAGACCTCGCTGACCTACTACACCAAGGCGCTGGAGCTTAAGCCCGACCACAAGGCCGCGCATGAATATCTGGGCGAGCTCTATGTCGAGACCGGCGACATGGCGAAGGCCAACGAGCAACTCGCCTCGCTGCAAAAACTCTGTCCGGCGGGCTGCGAGGAGCTTTCCGACCTCAAGCAGGCGATCGACACCAAGGTGACGAAGTAAGGCGTCTATTTCCTCGCCCCGCAAAGCGGGGAGAGGTTGCCGCGAAGCGGCCGGAGAGGGGCCAGCTCTGACCTTGGCTCGATCAATACCACTTTTGGGCGCCACGGCGGTAGCGCCCGAAAACCGGAGCCGGCGTTCCTCTCCCTCGCGTCGGCTCCGACCTTTCAACCTCGAGCGCGCAGGCGCGTGTCCACGTGGACGCGCGACGCCAACCTGCTTTCCAAAGATTGGAGCCGACCATGACACCGATCGAACTTGCCGAAAAACTTCACGTCAGGGACGTGGTCCTGCTTGCCGGCCGACTGTTGCTGTCCCTGATCTTCGTGCATGAGGGACTGGAACTCGCGACCCATTTCGAAGGCGCTCAGAAGGCGATGGCCGCGCTCGGCGTTGGCACGCCGCTGCTTGTCGCCACTATCC
>NZ_RZTO01000786.1:0-2818 GCF_003997225.1 Mesorhizobium sp. M2C.T.Ca.TU.002.02.1.1 | reverse complement strand
CATCGAGGGCGTGCCGGGTTTCGGCTTCGTCATCGCCCGCAAGAGCGAGCTCGAAGCCGCGAAGGGCCGCAGCCATTCGCTGTCGCTCGATGTCCATGCGCAATGGGCGAACATGAACAAGACCGGGCAGTGGCGCTACACGCCGCCCACGCATGTGGTCGCGGCCTTCCTTGAGGCGCTACGCCTGCACGAGGCCGAGGGCGGCGTCGCCGGACGCGGCGCGCGCTATACGCGAAACCGCGACGTCATGGTGGCCGGCATGCGCGATCTCGGTTTCGAAACGCTGCTCAAGGATCGCTGGCTGTCGCCGATCATCGTCACCTTCTTCAACCCGGCGCATCCGAACTTCGCCTTCGACCGCTTCTACGAGTTGATGAAGGACAAGGGCTTCATCATCTATCCGGGCAAGCTCACGGTGGTGGACTCCTTCCGCATCGGCTGCATCGGCCAGATGGACGAGCATGTCATGCGCCGCGTGGTCGAAGCAGCCGCACAGTCGCTGAACGAGATGGGCGTCGACACCGCCGCCCCGTCCCCCGCCGCTATCGCCGAGCGCGCCAAGCTCGCCGCCTGAAAGGTCCTTGAGATGAACCAGATGTCCCCCGTCAACGTCACGGCCAATGGCCGTTCCTATGCCTGGCCGCGCGTGCCGGCCATCGCCATCTGCCTCGACGGCTGCGAGCCGGCCTATCTCGATGAAGCGATCAAAGCCGGGCTGATGCCGGCGCTGGAAAGGATCAAGAAGAAGGGAACCGTGCGCTTTGCCCATTCGGTGATCCCGAGCTTCACCAACCCCAACAATCTGTCGATCGCCACCGGCCGGCCGCCGGCGGTGCACGGCATCTGCGGCAACTACCTCTACAACCCGGAGACGGGCGAGGAGGTGATGATGAACGATCCGAAATTCCTGCGCGCGCCGACCGTCTTCCAGGCCTTCTACGATGCCGGCGCCAAGGTGGCTGTGGTGACGGCAAAGGACAAGCTGCGCGCGCTGCTCGGCAAGGGGCTGAAGTTCGAGGATGGCCGGGCGATGTGCTTCTCGGCCGAGAAGTCGGACACCACGACGAAGGCCGAGCACGGCATCGACAATGCCTCGAAGCATTTCGGCCTGCCCGTGCCCGAGGTCTACTCGGCAGAGCTGTCGGAATTCGTCTTCGCCGCCGGCGTGCAACTCCTGAAGGAGTTCCGCCCGGACGTGATGTATCTCACCACCACCGACTATGTGCAGCACAAATACGCGCCGGGCGTGCCCCAGGCCAACGCCTTCTACGAAATGTTCGACAAATATCTCACCGAGCTTGACGCACTGGGCGCGGCGATCGTCGTCACCGCCGACCATGGCATGAAGCCGAAGCACCATGCCGACGGCTCGCCCAATGTGGTCTATGTGCAGGATCTTCTCGACGAATGGCTGGGCAAGGACGCCGCACGCGTCATCCTGCCGATCACCGACCCTTATGTGGTGCATCACGGCGCGCTGGGCTCCTTTGCCACCGCTTACCTTCCCAAGGGCGCCGATCGCGAGGCGGTGATGGAAAAGCTGCGCAAGGTCGAGGACATCATCCTGGTGCTCGGCCGCGAGGAAGGCTGCGCCCGCTTCGAGCTGCCCGAGGACCGCATGGGCGATATCATCCTGATCTCGGGCGAGAACAAGACGATCGGCACTTCGGAGCACCGGCACAATCTGGCGGCGCTCGACGAGCCGCTGCGCTCGCATGGCGGACTGACCGAGCAGGAGGTGCCCTTCATCGTCAACCGCGTGCTGCCGGACCTGCCGAACGAGCCCGTGCTGCGCAATTTCGATGCGTTTTATTACGCCACGATGGCGGCGGCGCAGGCATAGGGTTGGCGCTGTCGACCCCCACTCCGCCGGGCTTCGCCCGGCACCTCTCCCCCGATCGACGGGGGAGAGGAAAGGCGCCAGGGCGATCGGCCGTGCTTGGCTTGAATGCGGCGTTTCTGGATTTGAGCACAATAGGGCGCCGACCCGATTTCCTCTCCCCCGTCGATCGGGGGAGAGGTGGCCCGAAGGGCCGGAGTGGGGGTCGACCCCGCAACGCATCAAGACTGGAACCAACCGATGACCCAACTCGATCCCGCCATCAAGGTCCGCCACGAGCCGATGCGCATCGCCGGCCGCAAGGTCGACGCCGAGCATCGGCTGGAGGTGCGCTTTCCCTGGAATGATACAGTCATTGGCACCGTGCCGGCGGGTGGGGCCGAGCATGCGCGGCGCGCGTTTGAGATCGCGGCTGCCTACCAGCCGAAGCTGACGCGCTATGAGCGGCAGAAGATACTGCTCAGGACCGCCGAGCTGCTCAACGCCCGCAAGGAAGAATTGTCCGATCTCATCACGCTGGAACTCGGCATCTCCAAGCAGGATTCGCTCTACGAAGTCGGCCGCGCCTTCGATGTATTTACCCTCAGCGGCCAGTCGGCTATCCAGGACGACGGACAGATCTTCTCCTGCGATCTCACCCCGCATGGCAAGCAGCGCAAGATTTTCACCCTCCGCGAGCCGCTCAACGCGATCTCGGCGATCACGCCGTTCAACCATCCGCTCAACATGGTCTCGCACAAGGTGGCGCCGGCGATCGCCACCAACAATTGCGTCGTGGTCAAGCCGACGGAGCTGACGCCGATCACCGCGCTGATGCTGGCCGATATCCTCTATGAGGCCGGCCTGCCGCCTGAGATGCTTTCGGTCGTCACCGGATGGCCGGCCGATATCGGCGACGAGATGATCACCAATGCCAATATCGACCTCATCACCTTCACCGGCGGCGTGCCCGTCGGCAAGATGATCGCGTCCAAGGCC
>NZ_RZTO01000785.1:0-2820 GCF_003997225.1 Mesorhizobium sp. M2C.T.Ca.TU.002.02.1.1 | reverse complement strand
ATCTTGAGCACGGCCAGATCGTTCTTGGCGTCGTGGCCGACCAGCTTGGCGGGAAGCTCGGTTCCGTCATCGAGCGTCACCTTGATCGAGCTTGCGCCGTCGATGACGTGATTGTTGGTGACGATCATGCCGTCCGCGCCGACGATGAAGCCGGAACCGAGCGCCTCGGCGCGCTGACCCTGCTGCTGCGGCGGCGTGCGTGGCATCGGCATGCCCTGGTCACCGAAGAACTGCTGGAAGAACTGGTCGAAAGGCGCATTGCCGCCAAGCGGCGAGCCCTCGTCCTGTGGCTGCGCCTTCATGATCGAGGTGATGGTGACGACGGCCGGCTTGGTGACGGCGATGACCGGGGCGAAAGAGCCGTTAGGGGCCGTGATGCCGGCGACTGGCGTCTGCGTCGTCGCGGCCACGGTGCTGAGGCCCGAATTGCTCTGGGCGAAGGAAACGACGACGGGGGAAATGATCAGCGCGGCGCCCAACAGGGCGGCGACGCGATGTCTGCGAAGAATGCTTGAAGGTGACATGGTCGTTCTGTCCGGGCGAGCGTTGATCCGGCGTCGCGGGCGCTCCCATGGGATCATCCGTCGACGTGCCGATGACCGGATCTGCCTGTCTCGCCGTGCATGGCAGCCGGCCGTCTCGACAGACAAGCATCTAGGACGCCTAGTTGCCGTAATTAGGGTTTTGCGGCGACCTTACGAAGATTTAATTCAGGAGGCGCTTACGAACCGCTCTCGCCTGCGCAGATAAGAGGAGGCAATTTCCCGCATTCTGGCGCGGTCGAAACTCGGGCCGTGGCCGCCATGACCGATGCGGATCGGCAGGTCGAGCAGGCGCTGCATGGTGCGGCAATAGGCTGTGCGGTCGGAATCCGGCAGATCGTCGATCAGCATGCCGTCATAAATGGCGTCGCCGGCAAAGAAGAGGCCATCGGCTTCGTCAAACAGCGCGATGGAGTCCGGCGAATGCCCGGGCAGGTGCAGCACGCGGAATTTCCGGTCGCCGAGATCGACGACGTCGCCCTCGTCGAGCGCGCGGGTCAGCGGCGCGGAAGGGATGCGGTAATCGGCTGCCTTCCAGTCCGGCGCCGGCAGCTTTGTGACCGCGCCGTCGAGATTGTGGAACATGTAGGCGTAGGTGACGGCATCATCCATGCGGTCGAACTGCGCCGAGCTCATCTTCGGGCCCATCCGCATCGGGAACTCATGCAGCGAGCCGACATGGTCGAGATGGATGTGGGTAGCGACGACGATCAGCGGCTTGCCGGGCGGCGTGTCGATCTCAGGCGCCAGCGGACGGATGCCCATGCCGGTGTCGACCAGCAGATCCGCGTCACGGCCCTCGAGATGCCACATATTGGCGCGCACGAAATCATGCACGAAGGGTTCGGTCAGCATCGTGGTGGCGGCATCGACTTTCGCCTTGCCGAACCAGTCACCGACCTCAAGCTCGGGCCTCGGGCCGCCGGCCATCAGACGAACGGCTTCCCGACCTTGTATTTTTCCGGCACCAGCCGCTTGAGATAGGCCATGCCGGCTTCCGAAAGCTGGTTGGCGTCCGGCTGCATGAAACCGTCGGGCATATGGCGGGTCTTGCCGGCCACCGCCTTCAGCGGCACCTTCTTCAACACCGTCTTCGACCCGTCATATTGCAGCGCGACCGAGCCGCCGCCTTCGCCGGCGACGGCAACCGCGAAGGCGCCGGCGTCGAAGGCTTCCTTGGCGTCGACGGCGCTGATCGCGCCGACATAACCGCGCGGCATATAGCCCAGCGCGTCGACCCGCGCCCGCTTGCCCGGCAGGCCTTCGGCCAGAGCCCGTTCGCGCGCCGCCGGCAGGTCGCTGCCCGACAGTTTGACGTTGCCGTGCTGGTCGCGCTCGAGCTTGTCCGGCGGCACCAGGCTTTCGACCAGCGCCTTGCCGTCGGCGGTGCTGACGCCTTCCGATACGGCGACGATGCAGCGCTTGTGGCGGTCGAGCTTCTCGCGCACTTCGTCGATGAAACGCTTGGCCGAGAAGGCGCGCTCCGGCACATAGACCAGATGCGGGCCGCTGTCGGGATCGAGCTGCCATGCGGCCGCGGCGGCGGTGAGGAAGCCGGCATGCCGGCCCATGACGATGCCGACATAGATGCCGGGAAGGGCGCGGAAATCGAGATCGACCGAGAGGAAGGCGCCGGCGACGAACTCGGCCGCCGAGATGAAGCCCGGCGTGTGGTCATTCTCCTCGAGATCGTTGTCGATGGTCTTGGGCGCATGCACGAAGGCGATCGAGCCGCCGGCGGCATCGGTCAGGATCTGCTGGGTACCCGAGGTGTCGTTGCCGCCGATATAGATGAAGGCGTCGGCACCCGCCTTCTTCAGGCCGTTGAGGATGACCTCGCAATAGGCGGCGTCCGGCTTGTCGCGAGTCGAGCCAAGGGCGGCGCTCGGCGTGCCCGCAATCAGCCCCAGCCTGTCCTCGGGGATGGCGGACAGGTCGACATAATTGCCGTCGCGGATGCCGCGCACGCCGTGGATCGAGCCCAGCACCTTGGCGCCTGGATGACGCTTACGGATTTCCAGCGTGGCGCCGACGACCGTCTGGTTGATGACGGCGGTGGGGCCGCCGCCTTGCGCGATGACGAAGGTTCCAGCCATGCTTTTCTCTCCCGGGACGAAGGTTTTGAAGGCACCTTCGCCTGTCTTGCGGGATCGCGCAACGGAAGAGTGGGCCGACGGACCCGATCAGACCACGACCACCGGGTTCTTCTTGGAAACGCGGCTGTAGAGGTCGATGATGTCCTGGTTGATCAGGCGCACGCAGCCCGACGACATCGCCT
>NZ_RZTO01000784.1:0-2822 GCF_003997225.1 Mesorhizobium sp. M2C.T.Ca.TU.002.02.1.1 | reverse complement strand
ATATTAGGCGTCCTGGTCGAGGACGCGACCATCAGCTATGCCGAACTCGGCGAGCGAGTCGGCCTGTCGCCGCCGGCGGCGCATGAGCGGGTCAAGCGGCTGAAGCGCAGCGGCGCCATCCGCGCCACATCGGCGATCATCGATCCGCGGGCGGTGAAGAAGCCGCTGCTTGCCTTCGTGCATATCGACACCAGGGGCTGGGGCAAGACGCCGGAGCTGATGGCGGTCTCCAAATATCCGGAAGTCGAGGAGATCCACACGGTCGCCGGCGACACCTGCATGCTGCTCAAGGTGCGCACCGAGGACACGCGCGCGCTGGAAGGCCTGCTGGCCCGCCTCTACGACACGCCCGGCGTGACCTCGACGCGCAGTTATGTCGTGCTGTCGACCTATCTCGAACGGCCGGTGCAGCCGGAGATCACGAGCGAGTGGCCGGCGCCCAAGCACATGGCGACGCCCATGTATTAGGTCGCCGCCAGCTGACGGCGCCTGGAACGCGCCAACAGATAGAAAGCCGCGACATGCGTGATCATCAGCAGTGGCACGTAGATGATGGGGATCGCGTAAGTGGCGCCCAACTGTCCGGCCTGTCCGGGAAGGTCGAGTACGACGCCGTGGTAGTAATCGCCGACAAGGTCAACCATGCCCACGACATTGAAGGCGACGGTGAGCGGCCAGAAGATCGCGGGCCTTGCCACCGCAAGCAGCGCCAGCATGGCGAGCAGGCCGGTGGCGAAGTCGCCATAGGCGGCGAAGCTTGCGAAGCCGGCTGACAGGTCCGGCCCGGTGACGCCCGGGATAAGAAAAACAAGCCCGAAGAAGCGGAAGCTGTGCAGCGCTGCGATCGCGCGCTGCGCCTCTATCGGCCCCATCGACTTGAGCTTCGGCCAGATATAGGCGGCGAAGCAAAGCAGCCAGGGCACGTAGCCCAGCGCGAGGTGGATGTTGAAGATCACTGCCGGTGACATCTTCGCCTCCTATAATGTTAGTTTTCGCAATTCCGGACGGAAGGCTACGGCGAAGTCGCCGAGCCTAACCGCTGAACACTTTTCCTGGAATTGCTCAGTTGACGGGAACGGCTTCGAACACCGCCGTGAGGATGCCCAGCCGACCTTCCATGAGATTGCGTCCGAGATTGGTGGCGAGTTCCGCGAAACCCTGCCCCATGACGACGCCGAGATTGAGTGTAGGCGGCGGGCCGGAGGCGCGGAGCTCGGCGAACCAGGCCTTGGCGACGGTGGTGTCGTCGCGGCGCACGAGCGTGCCGAAGCCGGCCGCCTCGATCGCCTCGCAGGTCGCCTCGGCCGTCAGCAGGAAGCTTTCGCCCGGCGTCCTCGCCCACGGAACCGGATAGAGCGGATCGCCGCTATTCAGCACGACGTCGAAGGTCGCGAATTTTCCGCCAGGCTTCAGCACGCGCCTGATCTCGCGGTAGAGCAGCGGCCGGTCGGCGATGTTCATCGCCACATGCTGCAACAGCGCGGCGTCGAACATGCCGTCCTCGAAGGGAAGCGCAAGCGCGCTGCCGGTTTCGAACGACACTTTGTCGTCCTGCCCGGTTCGCGCGGTCAGGTAGCGCGCCGCCTCGACGAAGGGCTCGCTGAGATCGACGCCTGTCACCTCGCAGCCATGGGTCTCGGCAAGAAAGCGAGCCGGCCCGCCGACGCCCGATCCGACGTCGAGCACCGACATGCCGGCAGTGATGACGGCCAGATTGGCGAGCTCCGCTGTCGCGGCCAGCCCGCGGGTGTGGAACTGGTCGAGGGTCGCCAGTTGCCCGGGCTTCAGCCGCTGTTCCTGAGGCCCAAACACCGCCAGCGCGGTCTTCAATCGATCGGTCAATCCTGTTGCGCGATAGTGATCGCGCACGCGGTCCAGTTCATCGGTCATCGCCACTTCCTTTCGGGCTTCCAAGGTCACGCCAGAAATACGGCCGCTTTCTGCCGGCAACTATCCGCGATAATGTCGATGGGTCATGAAGCAGAACTTCACAGTCAGGCATGGCGCGCTCGACGGCGTCGAGGCGTTCTTGAGCGTCGCCAGGCATCGCAATTTCCGCAAGGCGGCAGCCGAGCTTGCCGTCACCCCGTCAGCGATCAGCCAGGCCATACGCACACTCGAGGCGCGCATCGGCGCTGCGCTCTTCATCCGCACGACGCGCAGCGTCGGCCTCACCGAAGCCGGCGAGCGCTTTTTCGCGCGCGCCCGGCCGGCCTTCGAGGAGCTGATCGCGGCAAGCGAGATCGCGCGCGGGATGGGCCAGCGGCCGGCCGGGCTGTTGCGCCTCTCGGTGCCGCCGGCCGTGGTGCCGATGCTGCTGGAGCCGATGATCGCCTCCTTCTGCCAGGCCTATCCCGAGATCGAGCTGGAGATCGTCGCCAGCGGCGAGCTGGCCGATCTCGCCGCCGAGGGATTCGACGCCGGCATCCGCATGGGCGATCTGATCGCGCCCGACATGATCGCGGTTCGCCTGACGCCCTCCTTTCCGATGGTGGTCGTCGGCAGTCCGGATTATCTACGCCGGCGCGCGGCGCCCGAGCGCATCGAGGACCTGCGCGACCATGCCTGCCTGCGCCTGCGCCGCTCGAACGGCTCGGTCGCGCCCTGGTCCTTTGTCAACGGCAACAAGACCGTCGAGGCAATCGTGTCGGGACCGCTGATCGCGCACGATTATCCGTCGCTGCTCGGCGCGGCGATCCAAGGGGTCGGGCTGGCGCAGGTGCCAGGCCCGATCGCCGAAGCACCGATCGCCGACGGGCGTCTGCAGGCGCTGCTCGGCCGCTTCGCGGTGACCACGCCCGGCGTGTTCCTCTATTATCCGG
>NZ_RZTO01000783.1:0-2823 GCF_003997225.1 Mesorhizobium sp. M2C.T.Ca.TU.002.02.1.1 | reverse complement strand
ATCCTAAGCAGGTTCCGCAAAAGTGTCCCACGGTTTTGCGATCAGAACCTGCGAGAAACCAAGGAATCTAGGCGGATATTCGTGGGGCATCCCACGAATATCCGCTTAGAACCAGCGCCGTGTTCGCGCTCCCTTTCTTTCGCCGCGACCTGCCGGCACTGAGAGGCGAAAAGGTCACGCTGCGCGTGCCCTTGACCAATGATTACCGCGAATGGGCGGCGGTGCGCGGCGAAAGCCGCGCCTTCCTCGAGCCCTGGGAGCCGCGCTGGCAGCCGGACGAGCTCGACCGCACCGCCTGGCGGTTGCGCATCAGCCGCTACCGCGAGGATTACGCGCAAGGCACGGCCATCGCCTTCTTCATCTTCGAAAAATCGAGCGGCAAGCTCGCCGGCGGCATCACGCTCGGCAACATCCGCCACGGCGTCGCGCAGAGCGGCCATATCGGCTACTGGATCGGCGAACGCTTCGGCGGACGCGGCCTGATGACCGAGGCGGTCAAGCTGGTGTCGCGCTTCGCCTTCGATACGCTCAGGTTGCACCGGATCGAAGCTGCCTGTATTCCCGAAAACGCCCGGTCGATCCGCGTGCTTGAAAAAGCCGGATTCCGGCGCGAAGGACTGCTGCGATCCTATCTGAGAATCAACGGCATCTGGCAGGATCACTACCTCTACGCCCGGATCGCGGACGATCCGCAGAGCGACGGAACGAAGGGCTGAATGTGACGAATTCTCCGCGATTAGCGTCGCTGTTCGCCCTCATCATGACGGTCGTCGTCACGCTTTTTTCGGCGATGCCGGCTTTCGCCGTCGAGCCGATCAAGATCGCGCGTGACGACAAGGCGCTGGACCTCTCCGGCGCCGTGGAGATCTACCGGAACCAGGGTGAGAATTTCCAGGTTTCGACCGCGCCCGGCCCCGACGGCATCGTGCGGCGCATCGAGGTGGAGGCCAATGACGCGCGCTCGAGCGGCGACTGGGCCGTCTTCGCGCTCGCCAACACCACCGACCAGCAGCTCGACCGGCTGATCGTCGCGCCGCATTTCCGCCTGGTGAATTCCGGCATCTTCTGGCCCGACCTCGGCTCGACGCGCATCGCCGCGATCACGCCCAGCGAAGGCTTCGCGCTCGACCGCCAGACAAGCCCCGACGCCGACGTGTTCCGGGTGACGCTGAATCCCGGAACAGTGGTGACCTTCATCGCCGAGCTCGCCTCGCCGAAGCTGCCGCAGGTCTATCTCTGGGAGCCGGATTCCTACAAGGATTCGGTCAATTCCTACACGCTGTTCCGCGGCATCGTGATCGGCATCTCGGGGCTTCTGGCGCTGTTCCTGACGATTCTTTTCGTGGTCAAGGGAACCTCGATGTTTCCGGCGACAGCGGCGCTCGCCTGGGCGGTGCTCGCCTATATCTGCGTCGACTTCGGCTTCCTCAACAAGATCATCGAGATATCGCCCGGCAACGAACAGATATGGCGGGCCGGCACTGAGGTGGCGCTTGCCGGAACCTTCGTGGTGTTCCTGTTCGCCTATCTCAACCTCAACCGCTGGCATGGCCATTTCAGCTATGGCGCCCTGGTCTGGATCCTCGGACTGCTCTTGATCGCGGGGGTGGCCATCGTCGATCCGGCGGTCGCCGCCGGCATCGCCCGCATCTCGTTCGCCGCCACCGCGCTCACCGGCCTCGGCCTCATCATCTTCCTCGGGATTCGTGGTTATGATCGCGCGATCATGCTGGTGCCGAGCTGGGTCATGGTGCTCCTATGGCTATGCGGCTCGTGGATGGCGATCACCGGCATGCTGGACAACGACATCGCCCAGCCGGCTCTGGGCGGCGGGCTGATCCTCATCATCCTGCTCATCGGCTTCACCGTCATGCAGCATGCCTTTGCCGGCGGCGCGCTGCACCAGGGCCTGTTCTCCGACCTCGAGCGCCAGGCGCTCGCCGTCGCGGGCTCGGGCGACATCGTCTGGGACTGGGACGTACTGCGTGACCGCGTGGTGACCAAGCCGGACATCTGCCTGCAGCTCGGCCTTGCGCCCAACAGCCTCGGCGGCGCCGCCCGCAACTGGCTGCCGGTGCTGCATGCCGACGACCGCGACACGTTCCGCACCACGCTCGACGTGGTGCTGGAGCACCGGCGCGGCAAGGTGGCGCAGAACTTCCGCCTGCGCGGCGCCGACGGCCACTATCACTGGTTCTCGCTGCGCGCCCGCCCGGTGATCGGCTCCGACGGCGAGGTGATCCGCTGCGTCGGCACCATGGTCGACGTGACCGAGCAGAAGAAATCCGAGGAAAGGCTGCTGCACGACGCCGTGCACGACAATTTGACCGGCCTCCCGAACCGCGAATTGTTCATGAACCGGCTGGAGGCGATCATCTCGATCGCCCGCACCGAGGACAAGGTGCGCCCGACGGTCTTCATCATCGACATCGACCGCTTCAAGCAGGTCAATGACGGTCTGGGCATTTCCGCCGGCGATACCATTCTTCTCACCGTCGCGCGCCGGCTGCACCGGCTCTTGAAGCCGAAGGATTCGCTGTCGCGCTTTGCCGGCGACCAGTTCGCGCTGATGCTGCTTTCGGAACAGGACCCGGCCCGCATCGCGGCCATGGCCGACGCCATCAAGCACGCGATCAACAATCCGATCACCTTCGCCAAGCGCGAGATCGTGCTGACCGCCTCGATCGGCCTGATCACCTGGACGACGGCGCAAACCTCGGCCGAGGACATGGTCAAGGACGCCGAGCTTGCCATGCATCAGGCCAAGCGCTTTGGCGGCGACAGGATCGAGCCATTCCGGCCCGCCTTCCGCACCGTCGGCAC
>NZ_RZTO01000782.1:0-2828 GCF_003997225.1 Mesorhizobium sp. M2C.T.Ca.TU.002.02.1.1 | reverse complement strand
GGCCGAGCCGTTCGGCGCGCTCGACGCGCTGACCCGCGTCCAACTCCAGGACCAGCTTCTGGAAACCTGGAGCCGCGAGCGCCGCACGGTGATGTTCATCACTCATGACGTCGACGAAGCGGTCTATCTGGCGAATCGCGTCGTCGTCATGGCGGCGCGGCCGGGCCGGCTGCAGGAAGTCATCGAGGTCGACCTGCCTTATCCGCGCACCGAGCAAATCCGCCTGTCACCTGAATTCGCCGCCATCCGCAACCGCGTCTGGCATGCCGTCTACCACCAGCCGCCCGCCGCCCAAGCCGCAAGGTGAGGGCGGTCCCACCACAAATATCAACGACAGCAGGGAGAGAGAGAATGACATTGAACAGACGCGATTTCATGGCCGCATCGGCCGCGATCCTGGCGGCCGGCGCGCTGCCGGCCAGCGCCGCGGACGACACGGCGCGCATCGGCTACAATGGCGATTTCTGGGGCGCCTCGATCGCCAGCATCGCCGACGCCAAGGATCTCTGGACCAAGCATGGCGTGAGCGCCAGCACCAAGGTCTTCACCAACGGTCCGATCCAGGTCCAGGCGCTTGGCGCCAACAGCCTGGAATTCGGCTATCTCGGGCCGGGCGCGCTGTGGCTGCCGGCCACCGGCAAGGCGAAGATCATCGCCGTCAACGATGTCGGCTTCTCCGACCGCGTCATCGCCCAGGCCGGCATCAAGTCGGTGGCGGACCTCAAGGGCAAGAAGGTGGCGGTGCCGGCCGGCACCTCCGGCGACATGCTGCTGAGGCTCGCGCTCGCCAAGGCCGGCATGAAGGTCGAAGACATCGAGATGGTGCCGATGGACCCGAGCACGGTGGTCGCGGCCTTCTCCTCCAAGCAGGTGGACGCGGCCGGCATCTGGTATCCCTTCGTCGGCATCATCAAGAAGAGCGTGCCAGACCTGGTCGAGATCGCCAAGAACGACGATTTTTATCCGGCCACCACTTTCCCCAGCGTGTTCATCGCCCGCAACGACCTGGTCGAGAAGAACCCCGACCTGGTCAAGAAGGTGATCGGCGCCATCAAGGAAGCGCAGGATTATCGCGCCGCCCATCTCGACGAAGCGGTCGAGATCACCGCCAAGCAGCTCGGCATCCCGGCCGACCAGCTCAAGACCGAGGCCGGCTACGGCAAGCTGATGACGTCGGCCGAGGTCGCCAGGCTCACCAAGGACGGCACCGTCGCCGGCTGGTTCAGCGCCATGAACGAGCTGTTCAAGACCTTCGGCAAGTTCGACACCTCGCTCGACCCGAAAGACTACTACATGGCCGACCTTTACCTGCAGGCCTGACCCGGTCCTGCCGTCCCGCCCTCGGCGGGGCGGCAACCACCCGTGAGCCGATCGCTCCGGCAAGTTCATCCCAAAAGAGAACCCGATGACCCAGTCCCCCATGAACGTCCTTTACATCGACATCGACAGCCTGAGGCGCGACCATCTCGGTTGCTATGGCTATCACCGCAAC
Source organism: Mesorhizobium sp. M2C.T.Ca.TU.002.02.1.1 (assembly GCF_003997225.1). NCBI lineage: Bacteria > Pseudomonadati > Pseudomonadota > Alphaproteobacteria > Hyphomicrobiales > Phyllobacteriaceae > Mesorhizobium > Mesorhizobium sp. M2C.T.Ca.TU.002.02.1.1. The sequence goes on along the minus strand of NZ_RZTO01000782.1, from coordinate 1,336 downwards.
ACCTCGCCGGTGATCGACAGCTTGGCGGCCGAAGGCATGCGCTTCGAGAATGTCTATGTCTCCGACGTTCCCTGCCATCCCTCGCGCACGGCGCTGTGGAGCGGCCGCCACGGCATGCGCACCGGTGTCGTCGGTCATGGCGGCACCGCCTGCGAGCCGTTCCGCGAAGGCGCCGAGAGGGCCTGGGCCGGCACTTTCTACGAGGAAGGCTGGATGCGCGCGCTGCGCGACCTCGGCTATTACACCACCACCATCTCCAGCTTTGGCGAGCGGCATGGCTGCTGGCACTGGTATGCCGGCTTCAACGAGATCATCAATCCCGGCAAGGCCGGCATGGAGAATGCCGACGAGGTCTCGGCGCTGGCGCTGGATTGGCTGAAGCGCAACGGCGCGCAGAAGCAGTGGTTCCTGCACGTCAATGTCTGGGACCCGCATACGCCTTACCGCGCGCCGGACGCCTTCGGCGATCCCTTCGCCAAGCAGCCGATGCCGGCTTGGGTGACGGAGAAGATGTTCGAGAAATCCCACGCCGGCTACGGCCCGCACAGTCCGCAGGAGCCGTCCGGTTTCGACGTCGCGCCGGGCGGCTCGAAATGGCGGCGCATGCCGGCGCCGATCGACACGATGGCCGACGTGAAGGCCTGGTTCGACGGCTACGACACAGGCATCCTCTATGCCGACCATTATATCGGCTTGATCGTCGAGGAACTGAAACGTCAGGACCTGTACGACAAGACCATCATCGTCATCGGCGCCGATCATGGCGAGAATCTCGGCGAGCTGAATGTCTGGGGCGACCATCAGACCGCCGACGAATACACCTGCAACGTGCCGCTAATCATCCGTTGGCCGGGCGCCAAGGACCTACGCGGCGTCAATGACGGGCTGCACTATCATTTCGACTGGGCGGCGACGCTGATCGATCGCCTCGGCGGCACGGTCCCGGCACTGTGGGACGGCCGCTCCTTCGCTGCCGCACTCGGCCGGGGCGAGCAGGGTGGTCGCGACTTCCTGGTGCTGAGCCAGGGCGCCTGGGCGGTGCAGCGCGGCGTGCGCTTCCGCCACGAAGGCGCCGACTGGCTGATGCTGCGCACCTATCATGACGGCTACAAGGATTTCGGTCCGATCAGCCTGTTCAACCTGACGGACGATCCGCATGAGGAGCACGACCTGACGGCCGAAAGGCCCGATGTCGTCGACCATGCCAGCCGCCTGCTGGAGGACTGGCGCACCGAAATGGCCAGGCGCGGCGACGGCGACGTCGACCCGCTGGTGACGGTGATGCGCGAGGGCGGGCCGTTCCACACGCGCGGCGAACTGCCGGCCTATCTCGAAC
>NZ_RZTO01000781.1:0-2833 GCF_003997225.1 Mesorhizobium sp. M2C.T.Ca.TU.002.02.1.1 | reverse complement strand
GCGACATCGTCGATCACGCGAAGCTGAAGTTCCACCACACGAGGGAATACAACACGCTGCAGAAGATGGCCTATGGCGGCGTGCTCTTCGTGGCTCTGCCGCTGATGATCGTCACCGGCCTCGCAATGTCGCCGAGCATGGATTCGGTATTGCCCTGGCTCAACGAAATCCTCGGCGGCAGGCAAACGGCGCGCACCATCCATTTCACCGTCATGGTGCTGCTCGTCCTTTTCTTCGTCGTCCACATCCTGATGATCCTTGCCGCCGGCCCGATCAACGAGCTGCGTTCGATCATCACCGGCTGGTACCGCACCGACCCGCCCGAAAAGCACGACCAGCCGACCGAGAGGAGCGCCTGACATGGCAAAATTCCAGATCAGCCGCCGCAAGTTCTTGACCGCCAGCAGCCTCGGCTTGTCCGGCATCGCGCTGTCCGGCTGCGATGCCTTCGACAGCGGTCTCGGCATCGGCGGCGGCTTGCGCAGCTTCCTCGAAAACGCCAATGGCCTGACCTGGCGCGCGCAGCGCCTGCTCGCCGGCCGCGACGCGCTGGCGCCGGAATTCACCGAAGCCGACATCCGCCAGCCGCAACGGCCGAACGGCGTCACCGCGCCCGACGACGACACCTATAAGGGCCTGCTCGCCAACAATTTCGCCGACTGGCGCCTGGAGGTTTCAGGCTTGGTCGAGAAGCCGCTGTCGCTGACCCGCGAGCAGTTGCAGAACATGCCGAGCCGCACGCAGATCACGCGCCATGACTGCGTCGAAGGCTGGAGCTGCATCGCCAAGTGGACCGGCACGCCGCTGTCGCTGGTGCTCGACCAGGCTGTGGTCAAGCCGCAGGCGCGCTATGTCATGTTCCACTGCCTCGACACGATCGAGCAAAGCCTGTCCGGCGACATCAAATATTACGGCACCATCGACCTGATCGACGCCTGCCATCCGCAGACGATTCTGGCCTATGGCCTGAACGGCAAGCCGTTGCCGGTCGAGAACGGCGCGCCGCTGCGCGTCCGGGTCGAGCGCCAGCTTGGCTACAAGATGCCGAAATACCTTTCCAAGATCGAGCTGGTCGACGGTTTCGCCAATGTTGGCGGCGGTCGCGGCGGCTATTGGGAGGACAATGGCTACGACTGGTATGGCGGGATTTGATGGCCCCTCGCCTGCAGGCCGAGCACGATCTTGCGCCGGCCGAGCTCAGTGCCTTCGAGGAACACCTCAACGGTGACAACCGGCGTGTCACAGGGCGCGATGACGACCATGCCCTCGTCTTTGCGCTGCGGGATGAAAAAGGACACGCCGTCGGGGCCGCCGCCGGCTATTCCTGGGCCGGCATTGCCGAGCTCAAGCTGATGTGGGTCGACGAGGCCTATCGAGGCCTTGGCCACGGCAGGAAGCTGCTCGATGCCTTCGTCGCGGAGGCCGCCGCGCGCGGCTCGCTGCGGATATGGGTTTCGACCCACGACTTCCAGGCGCCGGGCTTGTACGAAAAAGCCGGTTTCGCGCGCATGGCCGAATTCAGCGGATGGCCCGAAGGCCATTCCAACATCATCCTTTGCAAGACGATCGGTTCCCGATAGGCGGCGACCGGACGAGGCTGGCGTTCAGCCTGCGCGGCTTTGCGACGCGATCAATCGTCCGAACTTTCGAAAGTGGTTTGACCCGGCTCGGGCGGCGCGTCCCCCATCTCGTCCGGATTGTCCACCATGCAGCCCATGCCGTGGCATCCCTGATAGTTGCCGTGGGTATCGAAATTGGGATTGCCGTCCCTGTCGAATTGCGGCGTCGGATCGATCCATCGATCGTCGCGGCGCGGCTTCGGCCTCGGATAGTAATTGTCCGAATGGCGGCCGTGCCTGTCATTGTTGTCGAGGATGGCGCCGACGATACCGCCGACGATGATGGCGGCCGCCGCATCGCCAGGAGAAGGCCTGCGGCCGGAGGGAGACGGCCCGCGGCCGGAGCCGGCAACCAGGAATTGCGCCGAGCAGCCCTTGTCCACCCATATGCCGCCGCCGTCATAGCCCCAGCTTGTGCCGAACTGGCAACGCGACTTCGACAGCCGGTTGGTCAATTGCACGCCGCCACGCGTGTCGATCCCGCAATAGGAGTAGCGATAGTTGGAACTTGAGCAGACCAGGCGCATCGGACCCGCGGCCTGCGCGGCATCGGGCAGCAGCGACAATTGCGTCGGATTGCCCAGGAGGCAGGCCAGGAACATAGTCGAACCGGTAACCGCCATCCGCGCCGACATCGCAAGTCTCCAATTGGTTTCGCTATCGACAGAATGGCACCTCTGTGTAAGTCTTACAACCAGACAAACCGCAGCGAGGATATATTCATGCGCGCTAACAAAATGGTCGCGGCGATCATACTTGTTCTCTCTGCCTGGCTGGCGTTATTGCCGGCCCACGCGGACGATAGCCTGAAGCGCGTCATCGACCAGAAGACACTGACGGTCGGTGTGGCGCTCAACCCGCCATGGATCCTCAAGAACGCGGATGGCAAATTCGCGGGCTACGATGTCGACCTGACCAGCGCGCTGGCATCCGATCTCGGCGTCGACCTGAAGCTGGTCGAAGTGCCGTGGAACGACCTGAAGGCACGTCTGCTCAAGGGCGATTTCGATCTGATCGCCGCAGGCTATGCCAGCACGCCTGAGCGCGCCCGCGAGGTTGTATTCTCCAATCCGACCGGCACCGCCGATATTCGCATGGTGGCCTCGATCGCCAGCCTCGGCAAAAGGCCGGGAAGGGCGCTGACGGCGCCGGGGTACAAGATCGCCGTGCTGTCCAATTCCACGGACGAGGCGGCAGCCAAGGAAGCCTTTCCG
>NZ_RZTO01000780.1:0-2834 GCF_003997225.1 Mesorhizobium sp. M2C.T.Ca.TU.002.02.1.1 | reverse complement strand
GCTCGATTCCGCTCAGGCCGAAATTGCCATCGAGGCGCTGGCTCCAGCAAATGAGGGTGGCAACGGCGCGCTCGTCTTTGTCGACGGCAAGCGCAATTTCGCGCTTATGCCGTCGCTCAGGGCGGCCGCGGTTCTGTGCCCCGCCGATTTTGCCAGCAAGGCGCCGCCGGGCATCGCCGTGCTCATGCATCCACGTCCTCAACAGGCTTTCGCCATGGTCGGACGCCTGTTGTTTCCGCAAGCCGCTACGCCGGGGCCAATGACCGGAGAAACCGGCATCTCGGCGCATGCGTTTATCGATCCATCCGCGCATATCGAGGACGGGGCGATCGTGGAGGCCGGCGCGGTGAGCGGCCCTGGCGTGTCCATCGGCAGCGGCACGGTCGTTGCGCCCCACGCCGTTGTCGGCCGCTCCTGCCAGATCGGCCGCGATGGCTTCATCGGCCCCGGCGCCAGCATTCAATATGCGCTTGTCGGCAATCGCGTCATCATCCATGGCGGCGCTCGGATCGGCCAGGACGGTTTCGGCTTCGTCGGCGGCGCCAAAGGACCTGAACGGGTGCCGCAGATCGGCCGCGTCATCATCCAGGACGATGTCGAGATCGGCTCCAATTCGACCGTCGACCGCGGCGCAATGTCCGACACAATCATCGGCCAAGGTACCAAGATCGACAATCTGGTGCAGATCGCCCACAATGTTCGCATCGGCCGCAATTGCATTATAGCCGGGCTTTCGGGTATTTCCGGTTCCGTCGTCGTCGGCGACAACGTCACCATGGGTGGCGGTGTCGGCCTCGCCGATCATCTGACCATCGGGCCGGGAGCCAAGCTTGCTGCGAGAAGCGGATTCATGAACAACGTGCCGGCAGGCGAGGTCTGGGGAGGTTACCCGGCGCAGCCCATGGCGGAAGCCATGCGCGAGATAGCGATGCTGCGCAAGATGGCCAGGACGCGCAAGCAAGGCGACGGAAATGGCTGACATGGTGGCAACGACACTCGAGGCGGTCGACATCATGGGGCTTATGAAGCTCCTGCCGCATCGCTATCCGTTCCTGCTGATCGATCGCATCGTCGATATCGACGGCGACGACTCCGCCGTCGGCATCAAGAACGTGACCATCAACGAGCCGCATTTCCAGGGCCATTTTCCCCAGCAGCCGGTCATGCCCGGCGTGCTCATCATCGAGGCCATGGCCCAGACCGCGGGCGCGATCTGCATTCGCAGCCTCAATACGGAAAAGCCCTCGCTGGTTTATTTCATGACCATCGACAACGCGAAATTCCGCAAACCGGTGGTGCCGGGCGATCAGCTCAGGATCCATGTCAAAAAGATCAAGAAACGCGGTAACCTGCTGAAATTCGCCTGCGAGGCGATGGTTGACGGCGCGAAGGCGGCCGAAGCCGAGGTTTCGGCCATGATGGTTACCGGCTGACGGTTCGAAATGCTCATGAAAGTCGCGATATCCATCCATCCTTCCTCGGTCGTCGAAGAAGGAGCCCAGCTCGGCGAGGGCGTCCGCATCGGACCCTTCTGCCATGTCAGCGCCGATGCAATTCTCGCCGACCGCGTCGAACTCGTCAGCCATGTGTCGGTGATGGGGGCCACAACCATCGGAGCAGGCACGAAGGTCTATCCGATGGCAACGCTCGGCGCGCCGCCGCAGAACACCAAGCACAAGGGCGGACGCACCACGCTCGTCGTCGGTGAGAACTGCACCATCCGCGAAGGCGTCACCATGCATGTCGGCACGGATTCCAGCCGTGGCGAAACGAGTGTCGGCGACAATGGCAATTTCCTCGCCTATGCCCACATCGCCCATGATTGTGTCGTCGGCAAGAACGCAACCTTCGCCAATGGCGCGACGCTCGGCGGCCACTGCGAGATCGGCGACAACGTCTATATCGGCGGCCTGACCGCCGTTCACCAGTTCGTGCGCGTCGGCGACAACGCCTTCATCGGCGGTTGCTCGGCGGTGGTCGGTGACATCATTCCCTACGCGATCGCCGCCGGCAATCGCGCCAAGCTGCGTGGCCTGAACATCATCGGGCTCAAGCGCTCAGGCCTGCCGCGCTCGGAGATTTATCTGCTGCGCAAGGTTTACCGGTCGATTTTCGACCGTTCCCGCAGCGTCGCCGAGAATATCGAGCTTGCCAGGGCGGAATTCGCCTCCTCGTCTCCTGCCGCCATGAAGATGATCGACTTCATCGCCAGCGGCGGCAAGCGGCACTATGCCATGCCGCCGCTGAAGGGCGGTGACGGCGACGACAATGATGGCGATGACGAGGGCTGAGCCCGCCGAGACACGGCTTTTGCTCACGCCCGGCTCCAAGGTCGGCATCATCGCCGGTGGCGGCAGCCTGCCGGTCGAGGTAGCGGAGGGCCTTGCACGGCAGGGACATTCGCCTTTCATCATCATGGCCGAAGGCGAGGTCGATCGCGAGGCGGACTTTGCGAGGTACGAGCAGGCGACGCTCGCGCTGGAAGATGTCGGCTCCCTGGTTCCGTTGCTGAAACGCCGGGAGATCAGTCATCTGGTTCTGGCCGGCGAGATCCGGCGCAGGCCACGGTTGGCCAGGATACGTCCGACCCTTGGCCTGCTGGCGATAATCCCTTCCGTGGTCATGGCGCTGGCGCGCGGCGACGACGGGCTTTTGAAAGTGATCACGCGTGGATTGGAGAAGCGCGGCATCACGGTCATCGGCGCGCATGAGGTCGTGCCGGAACTTGCCGCCGGCAAGGGCACACTGACGGTCACGGCGCCAAGGCAATCGGATTGGCGCGACATCGAGGCCGGCCGCGCGGCGGCCAAGGCCATCGGCGCCCTGGATATAGG
>NZ_RZTO01000077.1:0-12894 GCF_003997225.1 Mesorhizobium sp. M2C.T.Ca.TU.002.02.1.1 | reverse complement strand
GCATCTACCCGCGCATCGAGATCACCATGCAGGTCGAGACCTCGAACGTGCTCGCCCGCGAATTGATCGCCTCGCGCCACGACTTCATCATCGCCCGCATCCCCGACGACCTCAATCCGCGGCTCTTCGAATCGCGCGTCATCGGCGTCGAGAAGGCCTGTCTCATCGTGCGCCGCGGCCACCCGCTGGCGAGCGGCAGGACGGTGCGGCTGGAGGAGACGGCGGGCTATGACTGGGTGTTCCAGTCCGGCGGCTCGCCGCTGCGCCAGGCAATGGAAAGCAACTTCTTGAACCGCGACATTCCGCTGCCCGACCGGATCCTCAACACGTCCTCGCTGCTGCTTACCCTGGTGATGGTGGCGCAGTCCGATGCGATCGCGCCGGTCTCGATCCAGGTCGCCAAGTTCATCCAGGGCCCCGATGGGCTGGCCGGCGCCATCGACGTCGTCCAGACCGAGTTCGATATCGAGGTCCGGCCCTACAGCCTGATCACGGTCAAGAATCGCGTTCTCTCTCCCGCCGCGAAAATGTTGCACGACTTCATCTTGCGCGAAGTGGGGTAATGGAACGAGAATGCTACTTGTACGTTCAAACCGATCGGTCGCTCGCTGGAGCCCGTTGCGGGTGAGGGAAGAGCTGCCGATGCTCAACAGCTCGGGAGGTTTTGATGGAACGTCGATTGTTTCTGACTGGAATGCTTGGCGTTGCGGGGGCGGCGGCACTGGCAAGCCTGGCCGGACCCAGCAGGGCTGTTGCCGGTATTCCCGCCGGCAACGGAATTCTGGACGAGCTCGACAAGCCGGATATGGCTGTGTTCGAGGGGGACGACGATCAGGCCGAGGTGGAACTGATCTCCCACCATCGTCACCATCACGGAGGCTACCGACATTGGCGCTGGCGCCACCGCCGGCGTCGCCGTCGGCGTGGCTGGAGGCATGTCTGCCGCCGCGTCTGGCGTCATGGCCGCTGGCGCCGTCGTTGCTGGCGCGAGCGCTACTGGATCAATATCTGGCTGTAGCGGCGTCAATCCCATGCTGCTCGGAACGGGTCTTGCGCTGCGGCGCAAGACCCCCCGCGCTAAGAGTTAGCAGGCCTCAGATGCTGCCGGCTCCACTTGGCGCCAGGTCTCGGCCTTGCCAGATCAGCAGGGGTACAAATCAGACGCGTTTGTAAATCTTGCTCGGTCGTCTAATGGCCTTGCTGATCATTCGACTGAGCGTCATGGGGTATTTCCGCTGCATGAAGTGCTCATAGGCCTCGACCCATTTGCCGTGCCGCTCGGGCGCAATCTGCGACGGTGGCCTCTCGTCGACGAAAAGTGACACGATCTTCTGGAGGCGGGAATGAAACGCGTCCAGATCCGCCCCTGAAAGCTTTGGTTTGCGCGCCACCACGGCACTGTCCCGCCAAAAGTTTTCAGGGTTTGCGGCTGCGATCTTGTCGGTCTCAAAGTAGCTTTCCACCAGTTCCATGCCGGTCAGGGAGCAAAGAGCGCCCCACGAATCCGGATAGAACCGCCAGCAGTCATACGGATAGCGGTGCACATGGCCTGCCCCTGGCGCGATGATGAGCGCCAGACCGCCCGGCTTAGTCACGCGCGCGATTTCTGCGAATGTGACCCAAAAGAAAGGGTTGTGCTCAAAGGTGGAAGCGGACAGACAAAGATCGAAAGAGCAATCTGCGATTTCGGGCCAGACGAAGGTGTTCATCGGAACGATGTCCACGTTGTTGCCCGGCTCGATATCGAGGCCGGTGTAAGCAAATCTGGGGTGAGGAAATAACGGCTGATACGTATTTTGAGCATCGTAGGATTTTGAGCCGATTTCCAGCACGCGCACGCCAGTTTGAGCGAACTCGTCTCCATAGGTTTGCAAAAATATTTCGGCTTTTACGAATGATGTCTCGTGCATCGAAAATCTGCCCCCGCGTTGATTGGTCGATAACGTGAACTGATCGATCAGTACAGTTACCCTGACCGCCTGGAGCAGCCGAATTATGCGGGCAGTGCCATCAAGGTATGCAGGATGCTGCGCCGCTTGAGGTCAAGCAGTTGCTGGCGACGCGCCGGCGCCATGTCGATGTCGGTCGTGAAGCGGCTTTCATGAAGCCAACCGTCAATTCGCTCGAAAAGCGCCTCGTCCATCGCCACCTCGGCGGCGACCGCGGTCCGCTCATAGTCGGCCGCGCACAGATCCTCGTTGCCGAGTGCTCGGTACAGACAGTGCCAATTCAAACCCCCAGTATCGAACCCGTCGAGCCAATCCCTGCCGAAGTTGAGCCGATCTGTCGGCAATCGACCCAAGTTGAAAAAGGCGAAGCCCGGCCACAAGTACCAGCGCTCATCCGGCGCTTTTCGAACCAACCCCGCGACAGCGGCTCGATCCAGCATTCGGAAAGGGTTTGTCGTTGCCGTGGGGAAAATATCGTGATCCAGAAACCCGATCATGGAAGGCCGGTTCGCGAGAACGATGTTCCTCCAGGCCCAATTCAAGGCATAGCCATGCGATTTGCCACCATCCAGTTCTCGCCTTGTCCAGGGATTGGCCGGCACCGCTGCGAAGGCAACACCGGCCGCCGAGCAGATGTCGCGAATGGCGTCCCTTGCCGCCAGGTTGGTGGAGTTGTCCGCAACAACCTGGATGGCCCCCGACACATTTCTTGCAATCATCTTGATCTGCCATTCGATCACCTGGGGATCGTTGAAGCTGATCGTAATCAGGACGTTCTGGCTACGGAGATGAGGAAAGCGCATCGGGCTGGCATGCTTTGCCAGCGCGATCTGTTCCCGGACCTGATAGCGAGCATGATTCTTGCGGTCGACCAAGGGTCGTAGTCTGAACCATTCGCGGATAGTATATTTCGACAGAGCGCGCGGCATACTTCGCTTTTATACTTCCGCGCGACAACCGCAAGCTGCTCCAAGCGGTTCGAAATTTCGCTGCAAGCGTCCGTTGGCATTTTGGCCAATATGCCGGCTGCGAGCCGGCATGCTATACGCACATATGCATATTTCGTCCTTGGCGCAGGATGTGCCGGACCAGCCCCGTGTCGGGGCCGCATCGGCTCTTCCGATCTCACGGCGCGCGGCGCTGATTGGCGGATTCTGCCTGTGCTGTTTGCCGAGCAGCATCGCTGCCGCGACCATGACGGAGGTGGGGCCGGGCATTTTCATTCGCGCAGCCCCGCACGAGGAAGCCGCCGCCGCCAACCATGGAGGCATCGCCAATATCGGCTTCATCGTCGGGCGCGATAGCGTGCTGGTCACCGATTCTGGCGGCAGCCTCACGGATGGCGAGTGGCTGAGGGCCGAGATCAGGAAGCGGACGGATAGGCCAATCCGCCATGTGCTGATCACCCACGTTCACCCCGATCATTCCTTCGGCACAGCCGCCTTCGCGGAGGACCGGCCGGCCTTTGTCGGACACCACGCGCTGCGGTCGGCGTTGGAGGCGCGCGGCGAGTTCTACCGGAAGCGGCTTACGGAGATCCTCGGCGCCGAGAGCGCAGGCAATGTCGTCTATCCCACCCAGGAGGTGAAGGATGGCGCGGAAATCGACCTGGGGAGCCGTATCGTCCGGCTGAGCGCGCACGCGACGGCCCACACGGATTGCGATCTGTCGATGCTGGATGTCGAGACCGGGTTGCTCTTCCCGGCCGACCTGCTCTTCGTAAACCGGGTTCCTTCGCTTGACGGCAGCTTGCCGGGCTGGCTCTCCGAACTCGACAAGCTCAAGGCGCTCGGCGCGTCTCGGGCCGTGCCCGGCCACGGCCCGCCGATCGTGGATGTGGCTCCCGCCATGTCCGACTTGGAGCGTTACTTGTCCGCCTTGAGCGACGGCACGCGCAAGGCGATAGCCTCGGGCGTTTCGATCGAGGATGCCGCCCGCTCGGTCGCTCAATCGGAGCGGAACCGCTGGGTGCTCTTCGACGATTACAATGAGCGCAATGTCATCCAGGCTTACAAGGAGCTTGAGTGGGAGTAGGCCGACGAGGAGGAGACCATGAAGATTCTGCCGCTTGCCATATGCCTTGCCGTCCTTGCCGGGGTGCCGCTCACAGGAGCGTCGGCCTCGGAGCCGGCCAACATGGAGCCTGAGCGGCAGGAACGCTGGAACCAGATCGCCCAGTATCTGTTCGGCGACCGCAAGGTCGAGCCCACCGAAACGCTGATCAAGCTCGACGCGCCCAAGCGCGCGCAGGATGCCGCGCTCGTGCCGATCACGCTGACGATGCCCGAAAAGAACGAGATCAAGTCGGTCTATCTGGTCATCGACGACAACCCGGCGCCTTTCGCGGCCAAATTCACCTTCGGTCCTGCGGCCGACGCCGGATCGGTGCAGTTACGCGTGCGGGTCGATACCTACACGAATGTTCATGCCGTGGCGGAGACCAAGGACGGCAAGCTGTTCGAGACGGCCGCCTTCGTAAAGGCCTCCGGCGGCTGCTCGGCGCCGGTTGCGGCGAGCGACGAGAAGGCCATGGCCGGCATGGGCGAGATGCGGATGAAGTTCGGTGAGGACGCCACGGCTGGCAAGCCGGTAGAGGCGACGCTGATGATCCGTCATCCCAATTTCAACGGAATGCAGAAGAACCCGATAACGCAATACTTCACGCCGCCGCGCTACATCAACAAGATGTCCGTATCCTCGGGCAATGCCAAGGTGTTCGACCTCGAAGCCGATATCTCGCTCTCCACCAATCCGGTCATCACTTTCTCCTTCGTCCCGAACGGGAAAGAGCCGCTGAAGGTCGTTGCTTCCGACACCAAGGATGGCCATTGGGAGCAGGGCTTCGACATTCCGGCTGCGATGAATTGATCGGGCCCGGCTATGCGTTCCATTGTTGAAATTGCCAGGATGGCGGCCGTCGTTGCCGTGGTCGCGCTCTTCTCGAACATGGCCGTTGCCGACCCTGTGCCCGAGCCTAGCGGCTTGTGGAGCGGGCCGATGCACGGCGAGACGCCGGAAACGCTCTCAGGCGCAAGGGTGCTCGACCTCGCCGCCCTCGAGGTGCTCATGGCCAGGAAGCCGCTCCTGCTCGATGTGGGGCCGGCCGACAGGAAGCCGGACGATTTCCCCAAGGACGGGCTCTGGCTTCCAACCCATCGTTCAATGCCGGGGGCGGTGTGGATGCCGGGCGCGGGAGCGGCCTCTCTGGAGGATGCGCAAGAGAAGATGTTCTATCGCCGCATCGAGGCACTGACGCAGAAGGACAAGCGCAGGCCGATCGTGACCTTCTGCCGCCCGCAATGCTGGGGCAGTTGGAACGTCGGCAAGCGGCTGGTGATGAAAGGCTATACCAATGTCAGCTGGTTCCCCGCCGGTATAGACGGCTGGCAGGAAAAGCACGAGACCGCCGTGGTCAAGCCGGAGGCAGGCTGGAGCACGGAAGCGCCCAAATAAGAGGCGCAAATCCTGTCTGGCAGACTGGAGCGGGTAGCGGGAATCGAACCCGCGCGTTCAGCTTGGGAAGCTGGACGTGATCCAGATATTTCAATGGCTTGGCTGTAAAACAGGGCCATTGTTCGTCAGAAATTTCATAATGAAATCAATGGCCATGTAAAACCTTTTGGGAGCCCTCCGGCTTGCTACGCTGCCCTGTCATCGGGCGCCGGAGCTTCGGTCCCCTATAGTCCTTCTCCCGCTTGCATCATTCACGGTCAGGCAAGTCCGTTCCCGCCCGCAGGCATTCCATGTAGGCTCGGTAGGCAAAGCTGCGATCACGCTTCCTGCCGGTCGTTTCCACGAGAATGCCGGCCTCGACAAGCACTTCGACCGCGCGGGTTGCCGTCGGCTTGCTGGCATCGATCATCTTCATGGTAGATGCCACCGTCACGATTGGATGTCGGGGGAGTTGCTCGAACAGCCTCAGTGCGGAGACGGAAGCGGATTGCGTGCTCAACAGCCGAGTCCGGTCCGCGCTGACGAGGTTGAACAACTCACGCGCCGAAGTGACAGCTTCATCGGCAATCGTGGCGATCCCGTCGAGGAAGAAGTCGGTCCAGCCTTCCCAGTCGCCCTCCAGCCGCACGCGGTTGAGCCGCCTATAATACTCCTCGCGATGGCGCTTGAAGAACAAGCTGAGATAGAGAAGCGGCGCCTTCAGCAACTGCCAATGCTCCAGCAGCAAGGCGATCAGTAGTCGTCCGATCCGGCCATTGCCATCGAGATAGGGATGGATGGTTTCGAACTGCACATGCAGCAGACCCGCACGCACGAGCGGCGGCAGCTTTTCGTCGGCGTGTATATATTTTTCGAACGCGCCAAGCAGTTCAGGGAGCTTGTCGGGCGCAGGCGGGACGTAAGCGGCATTCCCTGGCCGACTTCCGCCGATCCAGTTCTGGCTGCGGCGAACCTCTCCAGGCTGCTTGTTCGCGCCCCGCACGCCGCGCATCAGCCGTTTGTGCGCTTCGTTCAGGAGCCGCATTGAAAGAGGAAGGCCACGTTTCGCCGCGAGTTGGTCACGCGCATAGGCCAGAGCGTCGAGATAGTTGGTGACCTCCTCGATGTCCGCATTGGCTGCAGGCTGCTCCTCGGCCTCGAAGGCGAGAAGGTCGACCAGCGATGCCTGGGTGCCTTCGATCTGGGACGAAATTACCGCTTCCTTTCGCACGAAGGCGTAGATGAACCAATCGAGCGACGGCACCATCTCGCCTGCAAGATCGAGCCGGACGAGCGCCTGCCCGGCTTCGCGGAGGCGATCTTCGAGCTTGTCATCAATGACCAGCGCCGGACGTGAGGGCGGCAGGTCGAAGGGGACAAAGGCATCGACCTTCTCCCCGCCGACAATCACGCTTTCATATCGACCTGTCTTACGCGTTGGCACCGCGCGCCCTTAGCTGAGGATATGATATGATCCCGGAGCGCAAGGCACGACAATGTTCCCTGACCCCGCCACGAGGCACGAATTCTTTACTAGCCGGGAGCGTTAGTCAAGAAATCGTTCTTAGTAGAGGCCGCTGGAAACGCCGCGAGTCACGGATGTTGAACGTCACGATCGCATCGGCCTGCCGTTTACTGCCGCTTCGAGACGCATATCATCGTCCCGGTCCCGAGCGACAGTCAGCCATCGCGGGATGATCCGGTTGTCCGCTTGAGATGAACGTGCTTGGGCAAGTTGGCGCTGGCCAGCGCCCGCCCGACGCTGTCGTTGCTGATGTCGGCCAGTTGGCCCAAGCCGTCGAGCAGGCCGAGCGCCAGCAGGACGCCGGCATAGATGCCGATGCTGACACTGGTGTCGCCAGCTTCGACCCTTTGCAGTGTCGAGCGAGACGTGAAGGCACGCTCGGCCACGACCGCCATTGGCAGCCGCCGCCGCCGACGGGCATCGTGAATGTCCGCTCCGAGCTTGCGCAGCACGCGCCGCACGGCTGCGGGAGGATTGTGGGGGGTAGGCATTTTGACGCCTTGGTGCTTCAAATTAAGCAATTATGTAGCACGAAGATTACAATTGCTCTAGCCTGGCACCTGCTCTGACCGAGCAAGGAGCGAGGGTTTGATTTTACAGCCTTCGCGACCGCCGTTTCCAATTCTGACTGGGAGCTAGTGCTACGGACCGGGCTCGAAACCGGCTGGTGGATGGGCTTAGCGCACCGAGCCATCACGCCGCTGCCTTCTCGTCACCATCTCGGACCTTTGCTGGCCGTGTGTCCTTCCACACCGCCGCAGCGAGGGCTTTCTACGTTCTCGCCAGCCTTCAATCAATCGCAACGCCTGCGCTAATGGGGCTAGAACGTCCCCAAATCCCCTGCGCTGATCCCGCGAAATCCCCATCAGACCGTCGCTATAAAGAAATCAGCAGCGCATCGAAGCTGCGATTTCAGAGGAAGACGACGATGAACAACCGTCAGGGGAAACCCTACGCGGGCACCAGGCTTGCGAAGTATCTTGAGAAGCGCATCCTGGAGCTGAGGCCGAAGAAGACCCAGATCGCCATCGCCAGTGAGGCGGGGTTCGTCAATCCGAACATGCTCGCGATGGTCAAGGCCGGCACGGCCAAGCTGCCGCTCGACAGGGTCTCTGCCCTGGCAACCGCTCTCGAGTGCGATCCGGTGATGCTCTTCCAACTGGCGATCGAACAACTGGGCGGCGACACCACCGAGCTTGCCGTCAGGCAGATCTTCGGGACGTTAGTCACCGAGAATGAAGTGGCCTGGCTCGAGGAAATTCGCCGGGCGTCCGACCACACCAATCCGAACCTCACCTCGAAGGCACGGTCCGCCATCCGCGGGATCTTCGGCAAATGAGCGGCGGGCAGGAACTATCCACCGAGGATTGGCGTCGCATGACCTGTCTCCGTGACCGCGACATCACTCCCAACGAACGCTTCTGGCTGGAAGTGATCAGACTGGCTTCCTGGGATTCGGATCCTGCGCCGACGCTGGAGCAAGTGCAGAAGCTGCGGATGCTCTTCCGGCCCCACCTGTAACGCCACACGGCGCGGATAGCGCGAGCCTGCCCGATAAAAAACATCGCAAGCGCTGGCGGTCTCCCCTGCGCCCCGCAAGCACTCCCCAGTCAGACCCGGAACATCATGACCAACGACTTCGATCCACTCTGGAACGGAAAATCCATTCCGAAACATCACTGGCATTTCCACCGCCAGCTCTTCGCGCGATACGGCATCGTGCTGGCACCAGGCGAATTTTCGGAAATGCTGAGTGATATCAAGACCGGCCGAGCGACGATCATCGAACGTCTTCCCTCAGACGCCGCCATCTACATGATCAGGAACGTCCGACTGTGGAAGCAATATTTCGTTCTCGTGAGGAGCGGTTACGTCGTGACTGCACTGCCTCCGGGTAGGCGTCTGAAGAAGTTTAGGTGAGAGATGCCTGGGTGAGCCTCAGCTTGCAGGCATCTCTCCGAATAGATCCGGGGTGTTGTCGTCACGTCGCTGAGAAAGCCGCTCGCCGACATGAAGGCAAGCATGCTTGATTCGAGTTAGCCCCTTGCTCCCTTCGAAATGGGCCCATCCGCCATTTGGCATATGCACGCTGATGATGCGCGCCTCGCAGTGGGGGCAGGCATGTCTGTAAGGGCGATGCCGCTGCTCCCCAGCCAGGCCTTTCAAGACCCACGTTTCCCGAACGGAGGTCAAGCCCCCTGTCGGCAGGCGTCGATGATGAGCGCGCCGCCTTATCCAACCGCGTTTCATTCAAACCACTCCACGGATTTTGATATGGCTGCCCAACAGATCCTTTCTTACGTAGAAGCCGCTGGGATGGCTTCTCGTAGAAACATAGCAGACTTGCTTCCCACCAACGTGGACACCAGAAGTCCCCGGTCCAGCCTGGTGTTCCGGGCTTCGCATGAGGTCTCGGGAACGAGGATGCAGGCGTGGCAGGCGGCGCCGTGAAGCGGCCGTTCGTCGAGGTCCGTTCCGGCGTGGTGGTCCGCGCATATCGGGTCGTTGGAGCAGAGCTCGAGCCCCTGGACTGCCTTCGCCAGGATCTCCGGCAAACGCCCAGCCATGCCGCTGAGACCGCCGAGAGTGCCCTGGGCGCCGGCGGTCGACGTATAGATCAGGATGCCGAAGCGATCGGGCTGACCGGCTCCGCTCGCATAGATGCGCTCCTTCAGCGAAGAGATCGGATAGCCGCACTCCAGTGCAAGCTCGGCCATGAGCGCATGCGAGAGCGAGTGTAGCGCCCAGTAGGCTATGCCGAGATGCTTCGGAGGGCGGTTGAAATGCGCGGCCTCGAGCGCCTCGCCGCGTTGAAGCTCGCCGGCCTGCTCCCTGACATCGGCGCGGTCGCGCCAGTCCCGAATGAAGTCCGGCTTCACATGCAGGAAGATGCCTTCGCCGAACTGTTCGATCGCCGGCAGCCACTTCACGTCCCGGTCCAAGGGAGCGCCGTCGACCTTGAGCTGGATTTCATCGAGCTCGCTTTCGGCCGACGTGGGCGGCGGCTCGAGCCGGGTGAAGCCGTAAAGGCAGGTCACCTCCCGCAAGCGGCTGACCTTGACGATGTTGCCGATGAACCTGTCCCAGGGCGCCGAGAGCGCCAGGGACGCGCGGTCGAGCGTCTCCGCGAACAGGAACGCCCCCGCAGCGTCGTGGCCGATCGTCGGCGTGCCCGAGGCCAGCACGTCGAACTCCGCGATTCGAGGATTCGTCGACGCGCTGTCGTTTGCCTCGGCCATGCCCGCCAGCGCGCTCGTGATCTCCTCGTCCGAGAACGGGGCAAAGGGCTCCCTGGTCAGCGGGAGGGACCTCAGCACCTGGATGAAGTTTGGCAGGCCGCGAAGAGATTCGACCGTCTGGCGGTGCTCCTCGATCGTCTGCCGCACGCGATCGTCGGTGCGTGTCAGCGAGATAACCGTCACCGTCTGCGCGAAATAGGTATTGGTCGCCGAGCGGGGCAGAAGCCGAAGGTCCTCAACGCAACTCTCGCCGGCGACATGCCGGGGCATCAGCCACGGGCTGAAGGCCCCGCAGGTGCCGAGGAATTTCGGCTTGTAGAGATCCGCCATCGTGACCCGCGCACCGCAGGTGCACTGCACGGAAATGTCCGAAGGATCGGAGCTGACGCCCCGCTCGACCCAGAACATGGGCTTGCGGCAGCTTCGGTCGCCACCGCGATGCACCAGCCCTCGCCAGTCGATATCTTCGAGGTGTCCTTTCGCGCAGGCGCCCACGAAGCGTATCGGATTCACACCCAGCCGCTTGCCGCTGACAGGATCCACGTAGCTGAGCTTGTCGCCGCGCATCTGCAAGTGTTCGAACTCGACCATCCTGCGCCTGGTCTCGGTGGTGGCGGGCGCCTGGCCCGCGGTCGGAGGCGCATCCTCGACCGTGAACCAGGTGGGGAACACCATGACGTCCACACCGGGCCGGCGATCGTCATGTCGCTCGTCGTCGTGCTCCGGCGGCGGACGAAGCCCCTCGAACTCCTTTCCAAGCCCGAGCTGCTGTCGCAAAAGGGGCACCAGGCGCTGTTCCTCGATCGGCTGCCACTGGCCGCTGTAGCGCCATCCCTGCAGCCCGGAGACGACCACGGCATGGTCCGGCAGGTCCAGCATCGCGCCGGGACCATAAGTCAGCAGGAGCTGCGAAAATGTCTGCGTGGTGTCTGCCATGTTGCACCTAGAATGACTGTCCCGTGGGTGTGCGCAGGCGAAGCAATGCCGCAGGCTCGGTGTCGCGCATCGAGCGGCCCGCAATGAACAGCCGACGCTCGGGCGCCATATTGGCCTGTTGACTCTGCGGATCCTGCAGAAGTCGCCGGACCGGCTGCTCGTTCGCATATTTGAACGGATCGCCACCGCTGGTCTGCGTGCTGGCGATGTCGATCCAGGCGTCCTTGAGCGCTTGCAGGCGATCGAGGCAGCGATCTATCTCGGCCTGCGATGCGCCGCTGCGCGTCATCTTGCTTCGGACGGCTTCGACGACCGCAAGGAAGGCGGGATCATGTTGCGCGACCTCGCTGGCCTTCTCGTTCGGTGTCAGTCCTGGCTCGAAGTGACGGATTGCGGACACCATGGTAGCCGCCAGGGCGCGATCGAGAGCGCGGGTCGAGAACGGCGTTACGCTGGTTGCCTCGACGGCACGATAGAAACTCCTGTGAAAGGCGCGGAACTGCTCGTAATGCATGCGGTCGCGCGGCTTGTGGACGTTGAGCAGCGTGACCACCAGCCCGGGCTTTGCGGCTTCGCGGCCGACGCGTGATGTTGCCTGGATGTATTCCGCGGCGGTCTTGGGCTGTCCCTGGACAACCATGAGGCCGAGACGGCCGATATCGAGGCCGACCGAGATCATGTTCGTGGCAAGGGCGACGTCGACCGCGTTCTTTTCGCTCGCCGGGCGTCCGAGTCGCGTGCGGGCCTCGGAGACCTTGTCGGTGCTGTAGCGCGAGGTCAGCTCCTGGATCTCGCGCAACTGGCGATTGGCGAAAACCTGTCCCGCAGGCTGGAAACGCACGCGGCTTGACCCGTAGCTGCCCAGATGCGCGCGCACCTCGTCGTCGACGATGCGGCGCGCGCCGCCCAACTCCCGCAGCGCGTTGAAATAGCACAAGGCCGTCAGGTATGGATCGGCCGGATCGTCCGCTCCTCCGCTTGCCAGGGCCGCGGCGCCGGCGAGCAGCGTCTGCAGCGTTCGAAGGAAGACAAGCTTGGGTCCACGCCCGGGCGAGGCCACACCGACATAGAGCCGGGACGGCGAGGAGGTGTCGGCCTTGGCGAAGAAGGAATCGTGGCGATCTATCCCGGGAGGTGGGAAGATCGCCGTGCTGGTGCGGCCGAAGAGGTTCCTGATCTGCGCGCTTGCCCGACGCACCGTGGCCGTCGAGGCGACGATCTTTGGGCCGCGAGACTCCTCATTGATCCTGCGCGACGCCAGCAGGTCGAAAGCGGTCTCGTAAAGACCGGCCACCGTGCCGAGCGGGCCTGAGATGAGATGCAGCTCGTCCTGAATCACCAAGTCTATCGGCGGCAAGGGCGATGGCAGCCGTGTGCCGGCATTCGGCTCGGCGGCGCCATAGAAGCCCAGGCCGTCATGGCGCGTGACATTGCCGAAAAAGGCGCCAGCACTTCCGACCCAAGGGACATTAGCGAACTTGTCGATGGTGGCGATCATGAATGCCGGCAGCCGCCGATAGATCTCTTCGTCGACCACGACGATCGGCAGCCTGTCTGCGCTGGAGAAGTCGCAATCGACGTTGAGGCAGCGAATGTCGAGACGCCTCGGGTTCTGCTGGTTGGGGTGGAGATGGAATGCGTCCGGCTTGAACTCATCGCCGCACCAGGGGCAATTCTTGAGCGGCGCCGGCGCGGGACCATGGCCGCTGCGATAGCTCCGCAGCCATTGAATTGCGGTTCCCCTTGCAGGGTTTGCGGCATTGCCGAAAGTATTCGGCGTTGCACCGCCGCCGACCCACAGACCGATCTCGAT
>NZ_RZTO01000779.1:0-2836 GCF_003997225.1 Mesorhizobium sp. M2C.T.Ca.TU.002.02.1.1 | reverse complement strand
CCCCTTGTGGGAGAAGGTGGATCGGCGCGCAGCGCCGAGACGGATGAGGGGTGTTCCAGCGGAGTGAGACGTTGGCTTTCCCTGGAACACCCCTCATCCGTCGCCTTCGGCGACACCTTCTCCCACAAGGGGAGAAGGGGGAGCTAGGCCTGCAATATCGCCCTGAGATGCTCAAGGATCATCGCGACGCCGATCTTGCCGAGGCCTGCCGAGGCCTCCGCCGCGTCTTTCGTGTACCAGCCGGTGTTGTCGGCCAAATGCTTCTCGTCCACCGCCTCCGGGCACAGCGCCAGCATCAGCGAGGTTTCGCCTTTGCCGGCATGGTCGAACGGATATTTGCCGTTCATCGCGGCCGGCATCAGCGGGTGCACCTGCACCCAGTTGAAGACATTCTCGCCCTGCGCATGGCCGGCATAGTAATCGGCCATGCTGTTGGACCCCCACCAGCCCTCGCCGCGCTCCTTCTCCAGAAAGCGGAAGATCGCCTGCCGGCCGGCGGTCTTGAAGGCCAGGTCGGTCGGCATGCCGGCCACGAAGTTCTCGGTCTGGTGGTGGATGATGGCGTGGATGTTGCGGAAGCCGATGCGCAGCAGGCCGTAGAACAATTCCTCCGCGAAGGGTGAAAGCCCCGGCCCGCCGACCTGCACCGAGCCGCTACCTTCCGGCGCCGCCACCGCGTAGCTTGCCGCGCCGTAATAGAAGGGCGGCAGGATGACGATGTCCCTCTCCTTCTCGATCAGTTCCACCGTCTTGATGACGGCCAGCGTGTCCATGCCGACCGCCATGTGCTCGCCGTGATATTCGAGCACGCCGAGCGGCAGCACGACCGGCCAGTTCTCCTCGATCGCCTTGCGGATCTGGTGCGGCAGCATCAGCTCGTAGCGCATCCCCTACTCCATGTTGGTGTGCCTGGCGCGCATCGCCTCCGGCGTGGCTTTTGTAAGCGCCTGGAGCTTCAGCACCATGATCTCGAACAGAAGGAACAACGCGCCCTCGAACAGCGAGCCCATCGGCAGCACCGAGGTCCTTGCCGCGCCCTGGTCGCTAGCCATCGTCTGCGCCGGGATGAGCAGGGTGAAGTCGGCGAGCTTGGCGGCACTGCCTGCCGGTTCGGCCGTCAGGAGCAGCACCTTTGCGCCGGCATCGCGGGCAACCCGCATCAAGGTCAGCACCGTGGTGGTCTCGCCCGGCCCTGAACTCGCAAGGAAGACGTCTCCCCGCCTCAGCGGCGGCGTGGTCATGTCGCCGACGACCGATACCGGCAGACCGAGATGGTAGAGCCGCATGGCAAAACCTTTTATCTGCAGCGCCTCGCGGCCGCAGCCATAGACGGCGATCTTGCCGGCACCGGCCAGCATTGCGCAGGCGGCGTCGATCCGGCCTTCATCCGTGCGCGCCAGCACCGCGCCAAGCTCGTCCAGCGCGGTCGCGAACATGCCGGATCCGGCTTTGGTCATGACGGTTCACCCCTGTCTGCGCGATATCGCTTATCTCTACGGATTTGGCGCCTCGCGGGCCGCGAACGGCTTGTTTTTGTTTATGCTATCATTGCGAAAATCGCTGTCCAACGAGCCTCGGCACTTTTGCTGGGCCACGGGCGTGATAGTGTCATGTCAGACAAATCACTCCGGGACATCGTCAGACATGAAGACACGGCATTTCGACCGCATCGGCAATGGCGGCATCACCTTCACCGAGCTCGGCTTCGGCACCGCGCCGCTCGGCAATCTCTATCGCGCCGTCTCCGACGAGGACGCCAACGCCACCCTGGAAACGGCATGGGCGACCGGCTGTCGTTACTACGATACGGCGCCGCTTTACGGCCTTGGCCTGTCGGAAACCCGCCTCAACCCCTTCCTGCGCGGCAGGAAGCGCGACGACTATGTGCTGTCGAGCAAGGTCGGCCGCATCCTGCGCGTCGCCCCGCCGGACCAGCGCACCGGCATCGGCAAGTTTTTCGAGACGCCGTCGCGCCGGGAAGTCTACGACTACTCCTATGACGGCGTCATGCGCTCCTTCGAGGCATCGCTGGAGCGCCTGGGCGTCGACCGCATCGACATCCTCTTCGTGCACGACGTCGACATCTTCACG
This sequence comes from Mesorhizobium sp. M2C.T.Ca.TU.002.02.1.1, assembly GCF_003997225.1. Lineage (NCBI taxonomy): Bacteria > Pseudomonadati > Pseudomonadota > Alphaproteobacteria > Hyphomicrobiales > Phyllobacteriaceae > Mesorhizobium > Mesorhizobium sp. M2C.T.Ca.TU.002.02.1.1. The sequence continues at coordinate 745 of NZ_RZTO01000779.1, read as the reverse complement.
CATGGCAGCAAGGAAGCCTCCGACGCCCGCATCGAGGAGTTCATGTCGTCAGGCTATTACGGGCTGCTCTCGCTGCGGGACCAGGGCGTGATCAAGGCCTTCGGCGGCGGCATCAATGAGTGGCAGGTCGCCCAGACGCTTGCCGAGCGCGGCGACTTCGACCTGTTCCTGCTGGCCGGCCGCTACACGCTGCTCGAACAGGAAGCGCTTCAATCCTTCCTGCCGCTCTGCCAGAAGCGCGGCATCGGCATCGTGCTGGGCGGCCCCTACAATTCCGGTGTGCTGGCGACCGGGCCGAAGCCCGGCGCCTTCTACAACTACAGCGAAGCGCCGAAGGAGATCCTCGACCGCGTGGCGCGTATCGAAGCCGTCTGCAAGCGCCACAATGTGCGGCTGATCGAGGCGGCGCTGCAATTCCCGCTGCAGCACCCTTCGGTGATGTCGGTGATCCCCGGCGGCCAGCGGCCGGCCGAAGTCGAAAGCAACCGCGCTCTGCTCGACACCAGGATACCGGCGGCGCTCTGGGCGGATCTGAAACAGGAAGGCCTGATGCGCGCGGACGCGCCGACGGCCTGAGCCGCTGGAGCAATTCCAGGAAAGTGTGAGCGGTTTTCCGCCCGGAATTGCGTCAAAACAGACAGCCGCAAAAAAGAAAAGCCGGGCAAGCCCGGCTTTTCTGCACTTAAAGAAAAAGGTCTTAGTTGACCGCGTCCTTGAGGCCCTTGCCGGCCGAGAACTTCGGCAC